>NZ_CP015578.1:1200000-1500000 GCF_002139935.1 Campylobacter lanienae NCTC 13004
TTTAGAGTCTGAATTTAACTCTTTTGGATTAGCTGCTTCTGAGTGTTTAGAATCTATCAAAGCAGTTAGTTGGCTAAGTGCGTTTGTGATATTTTTGATATCTTTGTCGTGTTGAGTTTGAGTTGTTTTGATTTGAGATTTTAAATTTGATATATCATTAGAATTTGTGGCTTTTTGCGAATTTACGCTATTTTCTAATTCAGTTATTCTAGTCTCCATAGCTAAAATTCTCTTATTTATGCCATCTAAAAGACTCTTGACACCTTCGATATTCTCTTGAACTAAAGATACATCGGACTGCATTGTGCCGATATTTTGATCTAATCTATCTACTTTTTTTTTATTGTTTAATAAGACCTTTTCATTCTCAGTTAAACCATATGGATTTTCTTTATTTATGTTACCTGCATCGAATACTGAAACTTCAGCAAATATAGAAGTTGCAGCCACTAAGGCTGCAAGGTGGATTGATTTTTTCATATATTGAAATGAAATTATGGAAGCAATCTAAATTCATCACGACGATTTTGAGCGTCGCAAGCTTTTGTTTTGTCAGTACATACAGGTTTGCTCTCTCCATTACTTGTAATCTCTATTCTATCAGCAGCTATGCCTTGAGCTATTAGAGCATCTTTACCAGCTTTTGCTCTTTTAACGCCTAGAGCGTAGTTATACTCATCACTACCCCACTCATCGCAGTTACCTTCTATCATGATTTTGAAATTACCAGCTTGGTTAAAGATAGAAGCATTTTGATTAATTACGCCTTGCATATCTGGACGGATATTGAATTTATCAAAATCAAAATATACATTTCTAACTTGCGCTTGTAGAGAATTTAATCTTTCAGCATCACTCATCATACCTTGTTGGCCAGCTTTGTTTGCATCAGCACTCATATCCACTTCTGGAGCTTTTGAGCTACAACCAGCCATAAATAGAGCCGCAGCTACAGTTGAAAGTAAAACTAACTTTTTCATTTTATTCCTTTTGTTGAAAATTTGGGCGTTATTATATCATAATTATTTAAATTTTAAGATATAAAAATATATTTTACCAATCAATTGATTGAAGTTTTCCTATTCTTAATGGAAACTGAAAACTTCTATTTTCATTTACTCTTATAATCCCAACCGCACTATTACCATCTAAATTTTTAATGAAAATGATGCTCCCACCATCACTAGAAAATCTAGGATAAGTATTAACCCCACCAGCTGTAAGCTGCCTTACATAATCACTCTTAGTTGAGATCAAATATAGATTAAAGGTCTTTTGAGCATACTCATTGACGTTTTCACGACTAGAATATACTACATAATTTTCAAAAGTGCTAATTGAGTTGTTGTTTTTGCCGTGAAATACCATCTGCTCCACCGCTCCACCATCTACACTAGTAGCAAAAATATTAGGATATCCTAATCTATCACTTACAAAAACAACCCTAGAATCATTATCTACAAAATTGCCATTGACATCAATTCCACTAAATGTGGTAATTCTTTTGAATTTTTTACTTATTATATCATATAGATAAATATCGCTTTGATCGTTTGGTGCCATACTTAAAAGCAACTTGGTGCCATCTTGGCTGACATCGCTTGCTACTATCATCCCACCACTTTGAGCGATTTTGCTTTTATGATTATTATCTAAATTAAATTTATATAGCGTAGGGACTGAATTTATATATGAAGTGTAATAAAAGGCGCTTTGATCTTTATTTGCCCATTTTGGGAAGATATTTAATCCGCCGCTTATTATGATTTTTTGGTATGTTAGCGTATAATCTGCTACTATAATATTGCTCTTACCTGGTGAAGTGTATTGAGAAAATATGATAGATTTATCCATCCAATCCACAGGTGATAAATTCAAATTTCTAGCCATATCCACCATGCTCTTGTGAGCTAAAAATACGAATTTATCAACACTTTGCGTGTATTCATTGCTAAATCTAATCTGATTTGTCTTGACATTTATTATTTTAAATTTCAAACTTAGCTTATCACCTAATTGAGTTAAAGAGTATCTATATATAAGATCAGCTCTCTCATCGGCGCTTATTATCGCACTATCATCAAATCCGCTAGTGTAGTATTTATCAGATACTTCAAATGCGGATCCAACTTTTAAATCACCAACAACAAGCTTAAAAAATTTATCTTGCATTGCTCTATTAGCAAAATCCTTAGTTGCATCTTGGACTATAATTTTAGGTAAGACTAACCCTTTGTTAATCACATCTATCGTAGCATCTGCACTAAACAATCCTACACAGATACTAAGTAACAAAAATATCTTTTTCACTCTAACTCCGTTTCTATTTGGTCTATTAAATTTATATTTATCACTACAGCGTTTTGACTAGGCGGGGTTGGAAAATCCAAATCTTTTAACTGCTCTAGATACTCTCTTACCTTGCTATTAAAAGCACTGCTTAGTGAATATTTCTCCACACTATAGCTTAATTTTCCAAATTTATCTATAATGATTTGAACTTTTGCTTGATTATTTGTATCGGCTTTGTATGCCATCCATCTGCTTTGTATAATCTCAACTATATCGCCCATATATTTATTATAAACCCCTGTCATAGATGATTTGGGTGCTTTAGCATCTATATCTTTTTGGAGCGATGCGACTATATCGGCTGCACTTTTAGAGCTTGGCTCGGGGGCGCTTTTAGCGTTACTTTGGACTGCTTGAGTAGTGCTTGGCGTGATATCTATGGGCGCTGCTCCGCTAAAAAGATCGCTGAAATTTAAATTTGGTGTATCTGGTTTGGATGGGGGTAGATCTTTATTAGTTGTTTGTTGTTGTGGTTTTTCTTCTATTTTTTCTTCTATTGTTGTATCTTTTACTTTTATATTTTTTTGCTCTGGAGCCGCTATAATCTCACCAAGATTAGTCTCAATCACAAAAACATCCATAAATGCATCTTTATCATTTGTATATTTTGTGCTATCTTCATAATTGCTAAGTTTGTAAAATATAAAAGATATGATAAAAACATATAAGATCAAAGAGAGCCAAAAAGCACTCGTAGTGTTATATGAGATGCCAAATTTACTATTCATTAGCCATTTGTCTCTAAAGCAACCTTAGAAAAGCCGGCATTTTTCATACTTTTTAAAACAAACATAACATCATCATAAATCAATCTTTTATCGGCTTTTATATATACTGGGGAATTTTTATCATATTTTTTAGATATTAAGATTAGATTATCACCTAATTCATTTAATGAAATTTTAGATTGATCTATATAAACTTGCCTTTGAGCGTCTATTCTGACTGTTAAACTCTTTATCTCTTGAGATAATACTTTGGATTTTGATCCATCAGGTAAGGTAATCTGTTCTTCATATATAATGGCTGGTGTTGTAACCATCAAAATAGCCAGCAAAACCAGCATTATATCAACCAAAGGAGTTATATTTAACTCTGGATTTTCATCAAAATTTATCATCTATCTACTACTAAGCAATAAATTTGACTCTCTTTGTATAAGGCTTATTAGCTCGTAGGCTTTACGCTTTATTAAGAGATTAAAGCTATAAGCAGGAATTGCTACAAAAATCCCGCAACCTGTGGCAACCAACGCTTCAGAAATTGCTGGAGCGATCACCGATAAAGATGCTGAGCCACCACCACTACCTAAAGCTGCAAAAGTCTCTAATATACTAATAACAGTCCCAAATAACCCAATAAATGGTGAAGTTGATGCTATTATAGATAAAGTTGTCAAACCGCTTGTAGAGTTAGTTTGAGCTAATGATATGAAGACCTCTAAATGCTCTTTGGTTAAATTCTCTTGTGGGCATTTTTTTAAAGATGAATCCGTGGTATCTAGTTTCTTACCTAAAAGAATCGCCTCTAAGGCTTGTTTCTCTCTTTTGATCCAGCGATTTAGCCCACTATATCGTGAGAATAAAATAGTAAAAGTGATGACAAAATATAGCGACAACCATGATAAAACAATGATTGTCACTAAACTACTTTTGGATAGATAACTTATAAAAAGCTCCATAGTATCTACTTATCTAGCTCTTGCTGAATTCTCTATCTTAGCCAAAGCAGTAGCCAAGATACCATTATTATCTTGCATTTTTCTAACAAGAGCTTTGGCATTTTCTATGGATTTAGCGATATCACTTTCGCTATTACCGCTCACATATACAGCACCATCAACTAAGATACTAATCTTATCTTCATCAATCTTAGCATAACCCCAATCAATAGCAACAGCATCGTGCGTTCCATCCAAATTTTCGATATCAACTACTCCAATTTGAAGTAGTGAAACTAAAGAGGCGTGGCCTGGCAAAACTCCAAATTCACCATCCGCACCAGGAAGAACTACCATTTTAGCATCATTAGAAAATATTAGCCCTTCTGGGGTGACTATTTCTAAATGTATTGTATTCATATAGCTTCCTTTTTGGCTTACGATTTCATCTTTTCAGCTTTAGCGATAGCCTCATCAATATTTCCTACCATATAAAATGCATTTTCTGGTAGGTGATCATATTTACCTTCTAAAATGCCCTTAAATCCCGCAATTGTCTCTTCTAAGCTCACATATTTACCAGGGCTTCCTGTGAAAACTTCAGCTACGAAGAATGGTTGAGATAGGTATTTTTCTATTTTTCTAGCTCTATCAACTGTAAGTTTATCTTCTTCACTTAGCTCATCCATACCAAGGATTGCGATAATATCTTGTAAATCTTTATATTTTTGTAATACCGCTTGAACTCCACGAGCTATTTTATAGTGCTCTTCACCTAAAATTTGAGGATCTAACATTCTTGAAGTAGAATCTAGCGGATCAACTGCTGGATAGATACCCTTTTCAGCAATAGCACGGTTAAGAACTGTAGTCGCATCAAGGTGAGCAAAAACTGTCGCAGGGGCTGGGTCAGTAAGGTCATCAGCTGGGACATATACAGCTTGCACTGATGTGATAGAGCCTTTTTTGGTTGATGTGATTCTCTCTTGCAGTTTTCCCATCTCACTAGCAAGTGTTGGTTGATAACCAACAGCACTTGGGATACGGCCAAGAAGTGCTGACATCTCTGAACCTGATTGAGAAAATCTAAAGATATTATCAATAAACATAAGAACATCTAATCCCATCTCATCACGGAAGTATTCAGCCATTGTAAGACCAGTAAGTGCTATACGATTTCTTGCCCCTGGTGGCTCATTCATTTGACCATAGCATAGGGCAACTTTGTCTAAAACACCTGATTCTTTCATCTCATTATAAAGGTCATTACCCTCTCTTGTCCTCTCACCAACACCAGCAAATACAGAGTAACCACTATGTTTAAAAGCAACATTGTGGATCAGCTCCATTATGATAACTGTCTTACCAACACCAGCACCACCAAATAGTCCAACTTTACCACCTTTTGCGTATGGAGCTAAAAGATCAACTACTTTTATACCTGTTTCAAAAATTTCGCTTTTTGTGCTTTGTTCTTCAAATGGCGGTGGATCTCTATGGATAGACCATTTTGTATCAAATTTCTCTTCAGCACCTTCATCTATCAAATCGCCAACAACATTGAAAATTCTACCCAAAACTTTTTCACCTACTGGAACGCTAATAGGCGCACCAAGAGCAGTGGCTTCTAATCCCCTAGTAAGCCCTTCGCTCATATCCATAGCGATTGTTCTAACTCTATTATCGCCTAGATGTGCAGCGGTTTCTAAAACTAATCTATGTCTATTACCCTCAACACTAAAATTCACTTCGATAGCTTCGTTAATCTTAGGCAAGTAGTCTTTGAAATCAACATCAACTACAGGACCCATAACTTGGCTAATTACACCTTTCATTATCACTCCTTATAAATTTACTTCATACTCTCAACGCCGCTTATAATCTCTATAAGCTCTGTTGTGATGCTTTCTTGTCTTGCTTTATTATAGGCAAGATTTAACTCTCTTACTCTGGCTTTTGCGTTGTTTGTAGCATTATCCATAGCTTGCATTCTAGCACTATGCTCCGCTGCTAAAGAGTCAATAAGAGCATAATACATACTATACTCAAAGTATTTTCTCATCAGCTCATCAAGGATTCTATCATCGTGCTCTGGTTCAAAATCCATTAGTGAGCCTTGCTGATTATCATCTTGAATTTTTGGTGGTTCAACTGGCACTATGGTATTGACTCTAATCTCTTGAGAGATCATATTTTTATATCCATTATGGACCAATACAACCTTATCTGTCACACCAGCCGTAAAATCACTAATAGCAGCCCTAATCACATCTTGAGCCTTCTCATATGTAGGGGCTGAGCTAACACCACGATAACTTTCTAAAATTTCAATACCTTGAAAATTGAAAAATTCAATACCCTTTTTACCAACAGCTCTTAAGCGGACTTTTATTTTTTTAGATTTATATTCATCTATCATATTTCTTATAGTTTTGATAGTTGCAACATTAAAACCACCGCAAAGACCCTTATCAGCAGTAACGAAGATTATATCAACCTTTTCTACTTTAGCTTCTGTATCAAAGAATTTATTTCCTTCGCCGACGATTTTAAATTTGTTAATCTCATAAGCTATCTCGCTTAAGACTTCATTAATCTTTAGAGCATAAACACGAGAATGACGAGCCGCCTCTTCTGCTTTTTTGAGCTTAGCAGTAGAGACAAGCTTCATAGCTTTTGTCGTCTTTTGCGTGTTTTGAACGCTCTTGATCTTTCTTTTGATATCTTTTAAATTTGACATATTTTAGCCTTATTCAGCGCTAAATATTGCTTTAAATTCATTTAATGCTTTATCTAGTGCTTCTTCAATATCTTTATCAAGTGCTTTTTTGTTGCGAATTTGTTCAAAAATATCTGGATATTTAGCCTCGATATATGGATAAAGTTCAGCCTCAAATTTAGTAACAGCAGATACTGGAATATCATCTAAATATCCATTACTACCCGCATAGATGATGACAACTTGATTTTCTACTGGAAGTGGGCTATAAGGTGGTTGTTTTAATACCTCAACCATTCTTTGACCTCTTTCAAGCTGTTTCCTGCTGCTCTCATCAAGATCGCTAGCAAATTGAGCAAAAGCTTGAAGTTCGCGATATTGAGCAAGATCCAATCTTAATGTACCAGATACTTTTTTGATAGCTTTGATCTGAGCTGAACCACCAACACGAGATACAGATAGACCGACATTGATCGCTGGGCGGATACCTGAGTTAAATAGATCGCTCTCTAAGAAAATTTGACCATCTGTAATAGAGATAACATTAGTTGGGATATAAGCTGAAACATCGCCTGCTTGAGTCTCAATAATAGGTAAAGCTGTGAGGCTTCCTGCGCCTA
Organism: Campylobacter lanienae NCTC 13004; assembly: GCF_002139935.1. NCBI lineage: Bacteria > Pseudomonadati > Campylobacterota > Epsilonproteobacteria > Campylobacterales > Campylobacteraceae > Campylobacter > Campylobacter lanienae. The sequence continues at coordinate 1,207,352 of NZ_CP015578.1, forward strand.
ATTTATCACTTAGTTTGCTAGCTCTTTCAAGCAATCTGGAGTGTAGATAGAAAACATCACCCGGATATGCTTCACGACCTGGTGGGCGGCGAAGGATAAGTGACATTTCACGATATGCTACGGCGTGTTTGCTTAGATCATCATATATGATAAGTGCGTGGCGAGAGTTATCACGGAAATACTCACCCATTGTTACGCCCGCATATGGAGCTAGGTATTGAAGTGCCGCAGAATCACTTGCGCTAGCATTTACAACTATTGTATAATCCATAGCGCCGTATTCTTCAAGCTTTTTAACCACTTGAGCTACTGTTGATTGTTTTTGACCGATAGCGACATATATACATATAACATCTTGACCTTTTTGGTTGATTATTGTATCTGTAGCAACTGTGGTTTTACCGGTTTGGCGGTCGCCGATTATAAGCTCTCTTTGGCCTCTACCGATTGGCACAAGACCATCAATAGCTTTAATACCTGTTTGTAATGGCTCATGGACAGATTTTCTAGCCATAATTCCTTTGGCTTTTTCTTCTATAAATCTAGTTTCAGTAGCATCTATAACCCCTTTGCCATCTATTGGCTCACCAAGAGCATTTACAACACGGCCGATTAGCGCATCACCTACTGGCACTCTAAGAAGTCTGGCCAGTCTTTTGACGCTACTTCCTTCTTTGATATCATTACAACTACCTAAGACAACAACCCCTACACTGCTCTCTTCTAGATTTAAGGCCATACCTTTTTGACCATTTTCAAACTCAACCATCTCGCCGGCCATGACATTTTTAAGACCATAAACATTTGCCACGCCATCTGCGACTGATATAACTTTGCCAGTCTCTTCAATATTCACGCTAAGATCAAAGTTCTCTATGCGTTCTTTGATGATACTGCTAATCTCATCAGCTTTTAACTTAACACTCACGCTTTTACTCCTTATTAAATTACTTTTAATATATATTCACTCATTTGAGCTTTTAGTCTATCGATAGAAAAACTCACCTCAACACCTAAATCATCAAGTTCGATTTTGATACCATTAAAATCATTTTTAATAGTTTCAAATTCAACTTTTACATCAAATTTATTCGAAAATTTGCTCTCTAATTCGCTTTTTTGTGCTGGGGTTATATCTATATTTCCTGATATTATACCTTTGTATTTAGCATCTCTTATAGCTTTTTGATACTCAAATTCTTTTGAAATTTCTGGTATTAAATGCAATCTTTGCCTTTGGCTTAAAAGCAATAAAAAATTGCCTAGTTTTTTATTTGAGCTATCATCTATTAAAGATAGTAGAAATTCAACCTTTGATTTAGCATCAATCATAGGAGAGTCTATGATAAAATTAAATTTAGGGATAGAAAATGCAGATGCTAACTTCTTAAACTCATCACTTGCTCTATCAAATTCACTAGCATCCAAAGCAAGAATTAGCGCTTTTACATATTTTTTTGCTACTATTTCTCTCATTAGCTCACCTTCTTAATAATAAGATTAACAAGCTCATTTTGATCAATTTTTATAGCGTCACTTTCAAATAACTCATCCAAAATTTCGCTTACTACAACTCTAACAAGCTTTCTTTCTTCAAAATCTTTTTGCTCTTCATAGCTTTTTTCTAAGATATGGATCTCGTTTTGAGTATCTTTTTCTATCTTAGCTAGCATAATTTCTATCTCTTTATTGATAGCCTCAGTTAGATCGCTAGCTATTACTTTAGCATTTTCTACCCTTTTAGCTGCCTCTTCTCTTTTGGCGTTTGATGCTTTTAACTTCTCTTGAATAGCATTTAATCTATTGGCAATAGAGTTAATCCTACCATTATAAGCGGCTTTTATAGGTTTAGCTATTAGATAATACAAAATAGCAAAGAATATAACAAAGTTAATCACCCTAGGGACTATGTCATACTCACCATTTCCACTAGCAGCACCAAAAGCAAATATCGGAGCTATAAGCAATAGAATAAATTTAATATTCATACAAAACTCCTATATTTTAGATAAAGAACCAGCAAGGGCACTTTTTAATTCTGGGATTTTGGCGGTTAAATTTGATTTTAACTCAGCTTTTCTATCAATCAATCCCGCTATAAAGCTGTTATAATCAGCTTCTAAGCTCTCTTTTTTGATAGCGATTTGTGTAGCGGCCTTCTCTTTGGCTTGGCTTAAAGCAGCGTGCTTTTTAGCTTGTGCTTCAGCTCTGGCATCACTTAGAATCTTATCTATTTGTGCTTCATAACTTCCAACATCGCTAGCATTTTTGCTAACGCTCTCTTCATCATTTTTGATAGATCTATTTCTATCATCAATGAAACCAAGCAAAGGCTTGTAGAGAATGGAATTTAACACAAAGATAAGCCCTAAAAAGATCACTAGCGTGATCAGCAACAACGGCGGATCTATCTGTAGCATCACTTCTCCTTATGTAATTTCATTAAATTAGCCAGTTATTTTACAATATTAAAAAATAAATTCTACTGAATTTTTTGAATTATTTTTATCAGATTAGCTATTTTTTTACTATCGTTTAAATTTAGTATCAATTTTGAACCATTTATCTTACATTTGATGCCAAAATCTTCTATTAGATCTTTAAGTAAATTTAAATTTTCTCTATCTTTCATATCGATTTTTGGCTTTTTGGTTTGACTGGGGCTTTTTAATCTTTTTACTAAATTCTCGGTATCTCTTACGCTTAATTTCTGCCCTATTATGGTGTCAGCGACTAATTTTTGATCTTCGCTGCTTAATCCTACCATTATTTTAGCGTGACCTTGAGTAATTTTGCCATCATCTATTAAGCTCTTTGTATAATCATCAAGACCTAAAAGTCTAAGTGTATTTGTGATCTGCGTTCGGCTCTTTTTGACTATTGATGAGAGAGTTTCTTGGGTGATTTTATACTCATTTATAAGCTCTTGATAGGCGTTAGCTAACTCAATTGGGCTTAAATTTTCTCTTTGGATATTTTCAATTAGCGCTAACTCTCTTAAATTTTTATCTGCGATATTGGCTACAATTGCTTTGATTTTGCTTAAACCAAGCAGTTTAGTAGCTCGTAAGCGTCTCTCGCCAGCGATCAAGGTAAAGTTGCTACCATCTTTAATGACAATTATCGGCTGGATAAGTCCATGACGCTCGATACTTTGGCTAAGCTCTTTTAAGGCTTCATCGCTAAAGCTTTTCCTAGGTTGAAATGGATTTGGCTGAATTCTATCGATATCGATTTCAGCCACTAGTTCTTTATTTAACTCTTTATTATACGCTTGTTCCACATCTCCTAAAATGGAGTCTAGTCCTCTGCCAAGTGCCATATCCTACCCCATTATCGAGTAAGCTAAATTTTGATAAGCTTGTGAGCCACTAGATTTAATATCATACAAAATTACAGGCTTACCAAAGCTTGGGCTTTCGGCTAATTTTACATTTCTAGGGATTATCACAAATCCATCTTCGCAATTTTGTGCTTTAAATAATTTATTGCTAAAGTGCTTTTTAAGGTCGGCTACCGTCTCTTTAGAAAGGTTATTTTGTGCGCTATACATTGTAGGCAAAAATCCCTTTATAGTTAGTTTTGGGTTTATTGTCTCTTTTATCACTTTTACGGTATTGAAAATTTGTGCTAACCCCTCCATAGCGTAGAATTCACACTGGATCGGGATAATAACACTATCACTAGCAGTAAGTGCATTAATAGTCAAAATCCCAAGAGTTGGCGGGCTATCAATGATGATATAATCATAGCTATCACGGATTATGGCAAGTTTATTTTTTAAAATGGTTTTATAATCTCTATTTTGTTCGCTAAATTCTTGTTCTATGCCTACTAATCCTATATTTGATGGGGCGATATCAAGCATTTTTAGCTCTGTTTTTAAAACTATATCATTTATATTTTTTCTACCTGTTAGGACATGGTAGATATTGAATTCATAATCACTTCTTTTAAATCCCAAACCAGTTGTAGCATTGGCTTGTGGATCTATATCAAGTAGCAAAACTCTCTTCTCAGCCACGGCCAAAGATGCTGCTAAATTCACAGCTGTTGTAGTCTTGCCTACGCCGCCTTTTTGGTTGGCAATGGTTATAATCTCACTCATCTTGCTGAATACACCCTTTTATTATTTATTATTATTGAGCCATCATTTTCTAGTTTAGCGTCATTTAGGCTAACTTCTTTATCATCTATATGGATGGAAAAACTCTTTGATAGCTCGAATTCTATCAAATATTTGCTAAAAATTTGCTTCCATTTTGGCTTGGTGCTTAAACTTTTGAAGTATAAATCCACTATATCATCTCTACTAAACTCTATATCCAAACAATCGGCGTAATTTGGGCAATTAGTTAAATTTAATCCTATACCGCATATATAGATATTGTTGATCTTGGTGGTGATGATGCCAGCGATTTTGCGATTTGCTAGGTATAGATCATTAGGCCATTTTAGCCAAGTTTTAGAGCCTTTATCCCTTAGAGCTAAAACTAAAATAAAAGCAAAATATATGCTAGCTGATGCTGGGGCTAAGTCGCTTGGTAGCTCACTCTCATCTATCGCAAAACTAAGATATAAATTCCCCCTTGGGCTATCCCAGCTATTTGCCCTACTACCGATACCAAAGCTTTGCGAATCAGCTATGATGGCGCATGGTGGGGATTTTTGTAGTGATTTTATATCATTAATTAGTTTGGTTTGAGTAGATTCACACTCACAAAGATACTCTATCTCCAATGCCTATCCTTTTGCCATTTAGATAACTTATTCCATCAACTGGTTTTTTACCGGCTATTTGAATTTTTTTGATCAATATCCCATTGCCAACTGCCCCGATCACAAATCCATCGCTATTTACGCTTATAATCTTGCCAACTTCGCCATTTAAATTCGAAATTTCCATATCCAAAATTTTTACTCCATTTTGTGTGAAAATACCCGGCCAACCAAAATATGCTAAAAATTTAGCCCAAATTTCACTAGCTTTATCACTTTGTAAATTTATTAATCCATCATCTTTTTTAATCTTTTTACACTTTGAGCTAAGAGCGTTAAACTGCTTAATAGGCTTGATGTCTTCATATTCTTTTAAGATTTTGATAGTTAAATTTGCTGCTATATCACTTAATGTTTCAAACAACTCTTGAGAGTTTAATTTAGCTATATCAATGACGCTAAATGCCAATATATCGCCACTATCTAGCCCCTCATCCATCTTCATAGCCGTTACGCCACTTAATCTATTTTGGTCTAAAATCGCTGATTGTATCGGCGACGCACCACGATAATCTGGCAAGATAGAAGCGTGCAAATTTACACAAGGTGCGATATCTAGAATTTCAACTGGTAAAATCTGCCCATAAGCTGCTACTATTATAATATCTGGATTTAGTGATTTTATATGCTCTTTGACTCCATCATCTTTGAGTGAATTTGGCTGATAGACTATGCTCACAAGGCCTAAATTTATAGCTGTTTTTTTCACATCGGGCGGGGTTAGTTCGCCACTTCTGCCTACTGGTTTGTCTGGTTGAGTGTAGATAGCTAATATATTAAATCCCTCTTTATAAATTTCGTCCAAAATTCTACTAGCATAGCTCGGAGTTCCCATAAATACGATATTTTTCATCTTTTACCCTTAAAAATTGTCCCGCCGATTTGGCTTGAGTTTAAAAGAAATTCTCTAGCTACTTTTAGATCAAATCCACTAGCTAAAAACATATCTTTGCCATTTTTCATCAAAAAATCAGCCGCTAAGAGCTTTGTGGTGATGCCGCCTGTGCCGTGCTTGCTACCTGTGTAGCTAGTTTTATTTAACTCTTCATCACTTAAAGCAGTGACTAGTGGGCGGATTGTTGCGCTCTTATCTAGGCTTGGATCAGCTGTGTAATACCCATCTATATCGCTTAATATCACCAATAAATCAGCGTCAAAATAGTGTGCTACCGCACTTGAGAGCCTATCATTATCGCCATAAACTATCTCGCTAATTCCTGTGGCATCGTTTTCATTTATAATTGGTAAAATTTTATTTTCAAGCAAACCATTGATAACATTTTTGGCATGATTTGTAATCTTCCTAGAGTCAAAATCCCCCGCCGTAAGGAGAATTTGAGCTGCTAATTTATTATATTTTGATAATGTTTTAGAGTAAATTTCCATCAGATATGGTTGGCCTAAACTAGATAAAATTTGCTTATTTACCACGCTTGTCCTAGGTAGATTAAACTTCGTTTGCCCCGCACTAATAGCCCCACTACTAACTAATATCACCTCAAATTTATCACTCAATTCACTTAGAAATTTACAAAGATTATCTATCCTATTTTGATTAATTGAGCTCTCATCGCTTAAAACATGAGAGCCTACTTTTATCACCACTCTTTTCATCACTTATTGCCTTGAATTTAAAAATAAATTTTGTGATTATACTATTTTTGGCTTAAAAATTTGGTTAGAATAAAAGCAAAATTAGCTAACTCAAATAGACTTTTTAATTAGCTAATTTTTATTATACATATAAGGAAATATAATAAAACATTAAATTTAATTTGAATTTAAAAGCTCCAAAAGATTAAATTTAAGCTCTTTTAATCCCTCTCCCGTAGCGCTAGAAATAGGCAAAACAAAAAATGGCTTTTGGTGATTATACTCATAAATATCTTGTTTTTTATCAAATTTAAACTCACTCAAAAACTCTTCTATCCTCTCATCACTATACATCGCCGCATCAAGGCGAGTTAGGGCTATGGCGTAATCTCTTTTGGCTAGATTTGGTGAGAATTTCAAAACTTCATTTTTAAGAGTTTCAAACTGCTCTTTAAGTGAGCGATAATTTGCTAAATCTATCATATAAAGCAAAATTTTTGTCCTCTCAATATGCTTTAAAAATTGCAATCCAAGCCCCTTGCCATCGCTAGCACCCTCTATGATACCTGGGATATCAGCCATCACAAATCCACTAAATTCATCCACTTCTACAAGGCCTAATTTGGGTGTGAGAGTTGTGAATTCATAATTAGCAATTTGTGGTTTTGCGTTTGATATGCTTGAGATTAAAGTGGATTTGCCAACATTTGGAAAACCTACTAATCCAACATCAGCTATGAGTTTTAGCTCTAAACGGATATTTTTACTCTCACCTTGAAGTCCTGGCTGGGCTTTTGATGGGGCTTGATTGACGCTTGTTTTGAAATGAACATTACCAAGTCCGCCTTTTCCACCTTTTAAAAATAACTCTTTTTGCCCTTGGATTGTCAAATCTAGCAATATATCACCACTATCATTATCATATACTACGGTGCCGGGTGGGACAATTAAATTTAGATTTTCACCCTTTTTGCCACTCATATTTCTAGGAAGTCCGGGTTGGCCATTTTGAGCTTTTAAGACTCTTTTGCCTTTGTAGTTAGCTAAGGTGTGAGTGTTGTTATCAACTATGAAATATACATCACCGCCATTTCCGCCATCGCCGCCATCTGGCCCACCTAATAAAACATGCTTTTCACGGCGAAAACTAGCGCACCCAGCGCCACCCTTGCCGCTACTTACACTAAAATTTACACTATCGATAAACATTTGGATATCCTTTATTTAAAGGCTATTAAGAGATAATAAAAAGAGAAAAGCCCCAAATTATGGGGCTTAGATTATGCAGCTGGATAGACAGAAACTTTTTTTCTATCTTTATCTTTTCTTTCGAATTTCACAAAACCATCAACCAAAGCAAATATAGTATGATCTTTTCCCATACCTACATTATTGCCTGGATGAGTAGCCGTTCCTCTTTGGCGGATTATGATATTTCCAGCTCTTACGAACTCACCACCGAATTTTTTAACACCTAAGCGGCGACCTATACTATCACGGTTATTTTGGGTTGAACCCTGACCTTTCTTGTGTGCCATACTCTACTCTCCTTAGGCTTTTATACTTGTAACTTTTACACGAGTGTATTCTCTTCTAAAACCGCGTTTTAATTTTGAATCTTTTCTTCTGCGTTTTTTGTAGATAACGATTTTTTTATCTTTACCTTCTCGTATAACTTCTAAAACAACTTTTGCACCACTCACAAACGGCGCACCTACCTTTAAACTGCCATCATTAACTGCTAAAACCTCGGTGATTTCAACAATTGACTTTGCTTCGGCTTCAAAATGATCTAAATTTAGGAAGTCGCCTTCGCTAACTTTATACTGTTTTGAGCCATGTTTGATAATCGCATACATCAAACTATCCTTTAAAATTTGGTAAGACCAAAAAGCACTCTTAAATAAAAAATTTATCAAAGAGATTTATGGAGCTATTTTGGATATTAAGGCGTGATTATACTAAATTTATTATAAATTTTGACTAAATTTGGGATGAAATTTGAATTTGGCCTACCGATTTGGTAGGCATTGAGATTATAGCTCTGGTTTTGGAGTAGCTTCTGTGCTTATAGGGAATTGTGGATATACAATTTTTGGTTTTTCGCCTGTTAGAGCATTTAAGAAGTTAATAATGCTTTTTGCTTCAGCATCGCTGATTTCGATACCTAATTGGACGCTTCCCATCTCTTTTACAGCTTCATCAAGTTTCCATATAGCACCATTATGGAAGTATGGAGCAGTCTCTGCTACATTTCTTAGAGTTGGAGTTTTAACCATACCATTTGCATCACCTTTAAAGTCCCCAATATTAGCAAATTTATATTTACCTGCTATTTCAAATGCTTGCATAGATCCACCTAGATTTACACCTGTGTGACAAGTAACACAACCTTTGTCAATGAAAGTTTGTAGGCCTTCTTTTTCAGCTTTGTTTAGAGCTTTTAAGTCGCCATTCATAAATTTATCAAATTTAGATGGAGTAAGAAGTGTTCTTTCAAAACTTGCGATCGCATCAGCGATATTGTCAAATGTAATACCATCTTTATATATTTTTTTAAATTCAGCCTGATACTCTGGAAGTGAGCCTATTCTCTCTACTGCAAGTGCTGCTGGAGTAGCCATCTCTGGTTCAGCTTCTATCGGGCCTTTGGCTTGATCTACTAAAGTCATAGCACGACCATCCCAAAATTGTGTTGTGTTTAGCACTGAGTTATAGACTGTTGGGCTATTTAGATGGTGCGGATTTTCCGTCCATTTGTGTCCCACAGCAGCAGCGATACCATCAGTTCCGCCTAGACCTAGATTGTGGCATGTATTACAGCTGATTATACCGCTTTTTGATAATCTTGGCTCAAAATATAGCTTTTTACCAAGTTCGGCTTTTGCCTTTGTAAATTTATTTGGTTTTACGCCTATCTCTTTTAGCATCTCATCTACTTGGGCTTGTGTAGTTGGAAGTGCTTTTAAACCAGCATCTTTAGCAGCTTTTAAAAGATCAGCATCACTAGCAGCAAATAAAGATGTAGCAACTAATACAGAACTTAAAAGTAATCTACTTTTCATAATGAAACTCCTTACAAAATTTGGTTTGCGATTAGAAATATAATAACTAAAAGTAAATAAAAAATAGCGAATTTAAGCTAAAAATACTCTTTAAGTATTAATTATTTTTATTAAATATAAATTTTACTTATTTTATTTAAGATAAAATTAATCTTTTTTAATGATAAAATAGAGCTTGAAAGCTATTTAAAGATAAATATATCTAATAGATATATAATCAAATTTTATATAAAAATTTCAAATCAAATTTAAAATTTGTGTTAGTTAAGGTAATATTATGCCATTTTTGAGCTTTGGATTCTTAAAAATTTGATAATAGATTGTGATTTTTGTTTAAAATTCGCCCATATAATTGCGATTTATATATAATAAGGATATAGAATGAAAAAGATATTTGTAAGCTCAATTCTAAGCTCTAGCTTGCTCTTTGGTGCTTTAAGCGAGTCTGAAATTTTAGAGATTTTTAAAGGAGATAATAGCCAATTAAAATACTCAATCGACTCACGCAAAAATATACCAAACACAAATTTCGAAGAGATCAAAATCAAAATAAGCGATGGCAAAAATAGTGTTTATAGCGCACTTTATAGCGATGGAGAGTATATCTTTCCTGATATTATAGATATCAAAAACAAATTTAGCTACCTAGCAAATTTCGAAAACGAACAAAACAAAATAGCTCTAAAAGAGGCCGCAAAATCCCTTGGCAAAGTGATAAAATCACTACCAAAAAATAGCATTATAACAATAGGAGATGATAAAAATAAAGAGACAAAATATCTATTTACAGACCCTGATTGTCCATTTTGTCGTCAGGATTTAGAATTGATAGAAAATAAGCTTGAAAAATCAAATTTAAAAGTCATCCTAGCCCCAGTCTCATCGCATGGAATTCCAGCAATTAAAAAATCTATAGCTATTTTAAACGAAGCCAAAAATGCCAAAGATGATGCCACTAAAATAGCAATTTTAAGAAAATATTTCTCTATAGATACAAAAGAGCCAACAGATATAAGTGATAAGAAAATTAGTGAATTTAAATCTCAAGTAGATAGGATTTTTGCCACTGGTGCTGTGCGTGGAGTGCCTACGCTTATAGATGCTAAGGATTTGGGATTATGATAAATAATCTAGCTATCATCACAGCAAGGGGTGGCTCAAAGCGAATTCCACGCAAAAATATCAAAGAATTTATGGGAAAACCTATGATAGCTTACGCTATACAAGCTTGTCAAAACTCAAATATCTTTGATGAGATTATGGTCTCAACAGATGATGATGAGATTGCTAATATAGCTCGAAATTTAGGTGCTAAAGTGCCTTTTATGCGCTCAAGAAAAAACTCTGATGATTACGCTACTACTAATGATGTTTTAATAGAGGTGATTGGTGAGTATAAAAATCTTGGGATTGAACCAAGTGCGATATGCTGTGTGTATCCTTGTGTGCCGTTTTTAGATGGTGGTATCTTGCGTGATGCGTATGATAAGTTTATATCTAGCGGTGCTGATGGACTGACGCCGGTGGTGAAATTTAGCTTTCCGATTCAAAGGGCTTTTAGAATTGTAGATGGAATTTTACAATATAATGAACCACAAAACGCCACAAAAAGAAGTCAGGATTTAGAGCCTATGTATCATGATGCGGGAATGTTTTATTTCCATAAAACTTCATGGCTTTATAGCAACAATATAATCCCATATATAATAGATGAATCCCTAGCTCAAGATATCGATACAATGGATGATTGGAATATGGCGCAGATTAAATTTAAGGTCAAAAATGAGTTATAAAATTGGTTTAAAACTTTGGAGTTTAAATGAAAATTATATATCACCAGCAAGAGAGCTTTTTGAGCTTGGGGTATATGATTATATCGAGCTTTATGCGGTGCCAAATAGCCTTAATATGATATCAAAATGGAAAAGCCTAGCCAAAGATTGCGGGGTTAAATTCGCCATCCATGCTCCGCATTTTAGCAGTGGGCTTGACTTTTCTAATCCTAATAAACTTAATGATAATTTAAATTTATGCGAAGAGGTGAAAGTATATCAAAATGAGCTTGAAGCCCTATATACCATCTTTCATCCAGGAATTGGTGGCAAACTCAAAGAGAGTATAAGACAGATGAAAATGATCAAGAATCTCAAATTTGCTATAGAAAATAAACCATATATAGTCCCCATAGATAGCGATAACAACGCATTTTGCGTAGGTAGCACATACGAAGATATCAAAGAGATTTTAAGCGAAGTTGGGTGTGATTTTTGTCTTGATGCGGGGCATGCTCTGTGTAGTGCGAACTATCAAGGGTTAAATCCATATGATTATATAACCAAATTCAATACCCTAAAACCTACAATTTATCACATAAGTGACAATGACCAAGAGGCTAAATTTGACGCTCATTTACACTTTGGTGATGGCAGTATCGATATAGCTAGGATTGTATCAATCTTGCGTGGGGGCGAGTTTTTGGCTATTGAGACTATCAAAGATAGTAAAGAAAATTTAGATGATTTTATCAAAGATTCAAATTATTTAAAAGATATTATCTCAAATTTATAATTTAATATTAGTTTTGATAATAATTCTTAAGATTATTAATTAAATGGAATTTATTTAATTATAATATCAAATTTAAGCTATAAATCTCCTGTTTTTATAATTTTATTTTAAAGTTATTTTGAGTATAATTATCAAAATTTTTGGAGATTTTAATGGAATTTTTAAAAGAATACATAGATTACATAATCTTTGCTACGCTTGGTATTATGGCGTTTGTAGCTTGCTGGTGCGTTATAGAGAGAGTTCTGTTTTTAAGGCGAGTTGATTTTGATAACTATTCTAATCAAACCGAATTAGATAACGCCCTAAGCTACAATCTCACTACTCTATATATAATCTACTCAAATGCCCCATATGTCGGACTTTTAGGTACTGTTATTGGGATTATGATTAGCTTTTATGATATGAGTATTTCAGCTACTATTGATGTTAAAAGTGTGGTTTTGGGTCTTTCATTAGCGCTTAAAGCAACTGCGCTTGGGCTACTAGTAGCAATTCCTAGCTTGATAGCTTATAACTATCTTTTGCGAGGCGTGAATTTGATATCTAGCAAATATCAAAATAGGATAGAATCTTGATTAAATTACCTAAAAACGAAGGGTTAAATATAATCCCATTTATTGATATTATGCTAGTTGTCTTAGCGATGGTTTTGAGTATCTCAACCTTTATCGCAAGCGGTAAAATCAAAGTAGATTTGCCAAGTGCTAGCTCTGCTAAACCGCTTGAGTCTAAGGAGAAATTAACCATCATAATAGACCAAGATGACAAATTTTATCTTGATGATACGCAAATTAGCATTGATGAGCTAAGCAATAAAATATCAATCACGCCAAAAGATACAATAGTAGAGCTAAAAAGCGATAAAGAGGCGAGATTTGATAGTTTTGTCAAAGTCATAGATATATTAAAATTAAATCATCACGAAAATTTCGCTATCATTACAGAAAGGGCACAATGATAAGATATATCTCAAATTCAACCAAAACACAATCATTTTGTCTGACTACTATACTGTTTTTACCGTTTCTTTGGCTTGGGTTAAATGTATTAAAGCCCATTACACCATCTATTAGCGCTGATAATAGCATATCTTTAAGCCAGATTATCCAAGCCTCATCCAAACAAGCCAGTCCCACCACAACTCACAATATCGAACCTATAATAGAGCCAATTGCTAAGCCAATTGAACCGATCCAAAAGTCGATCAAAAAGCCAAGACACAAACCAAAACCAGCTATAAAACCAGCTACGAAGCCGATACCAGAGCAAGTAGAACAGATAGCTACGACAAATGTTAGCTCTCAAGCCCCTTTGGCTCAAGTTAATTCAGCCGAGCAAATAGAGAGCTTTAATATCTCAAATTCAACCAATCATCCATTCTTAGCTGCGATAAAATCGGCAATTGATAAAGAGCATAGATACCCTAGAATGGCTAGAAAATTAAAACAGCAAGGCGAAGTTGTGGTGAAATTCACATGGACTAAGGATATGAAGCTTAAATTTCTTAAAATTATAAAAGGCTCACCATATGAGATATTAAACGACGCAGCATTAACCACTATTTTAGATGCGTCAAAGCACTTTCCAAAATATGATAAAACCATTGAAATTCAAATTCCATTAGTCTATAAAATATCATAATTTCACCCCTAAACTCCAATCCAAATAGCCAAAAATCAAAATACCATTTAAATTTGGTATTATTTTGGCTTACAAGCTATAATTTTGGATTTTTTGGATAAAATCTATAAAATTAAATTTGGAGTTGATATGAATCCATTTGTCATAGCTGAAATGTCAGCAAACCACTGCGGTGATAAGAATTTAGCCTTTAAAATCATAAAAGCCGCTAAAGATGCAGGTGCCGATGCTATCAAAGTTCAAACCTACACCGCCGATACCATCACGATTAATTCTAGAGATGAGATTTTCATGACTAGAGATGATGAGCTTTGGGCTGGGCAGAGCCTGTATGAGCTTTATCAAAAGGCCTATACCCCTTGGGAGTGGCAAGGCGAGCTTAAAGCTTATGCTGATGAGATTGGGATTGAGTTTTTTAGCACGCCATTTGATTTTAGTGCGGTTGATTTTTTAGAAAGTATCAATGTAAGTAGGTATAAAATAGCCTCATTTGAAGCGATGGATTATCCGCTTATTCGCTACGCAGCAAAGCATAAAAAGCCTATGATTATCTCAACTGGAGTATCTGAAATTGAAGAAATATATGAGGCAATTGAAGCTTGTAAAAGTGTAGGAAACAATGATATAACCATTCTTAAATGCACTTCTGATTATCCAGCTAAGATAGAGGATATGAATATTGCTACCATAGCTGATATGGTAGCTAGATTTAGCCCACTTGGCGTTAAGGTCGGTCTAAGCGATCACTCAATGAGCTTAGAGGTGCCAATTTGCGCTGTTGCCCTTGGTGCTAGCGTGATAGAGAAGCACTTCACACTTGATAGAGCCTTAGGCGGCGAAGATAGCGGATTTTCTCTTAATTATGATGAGTTTAGCGCCATGGCAAAAGCAGTCAAAAATGCCTATAAGGCTCTAGGAAAGGTAGATTATAGCTTTGATGAGAAAAATCGCAAATATGCTAGATCGCTTTTTGTAACAAAAGATATTAAAAAAGGGGAAATTTTAACCCCACAAAATATCCGCTCCATTCGTCCAGCTCAAGGCTTGCACCCTAAATATTATGATGAAGTAATAGGCAAAAGAGCGCTAAAAGATCTTAAATTTGCCAAGCCTTTAGAATTTAGCGATTTTGAGTAAAACTATGCAAAAAGTATATATAATAGCTGAAGCAGGAGTAAATCACAATGGCAGTTTAGATAGCGCTAAAGCCTTGATAGATGAGGCTTACAGGGCTGGAGCAAATGCGGTGAAATTTCAAACTTTTAAGGCTGAGAATTTAGCTAGCAAAACGGCTTTAAAAGCTAGTTATCAAAAGCAAACTACAAATGCCAACCAAAGCCAATATGATATGCTAAAAGCCCTTGAGCTAAGCTATGATGACCATGTTGAGCTAATCTCACACGCTAAAAGCCTTGGGATTGACTTTTTATCTACGCCTTTTGATATAGACTCAGCTAATATGCTCTATGAGCTTGGGATTAAGAGTTTTAAAATTCCAAGTGGGGAGATTACAAATTTACCCCTACTTCGCACCATAGCTAAATTTCAAAAACCGATAATTCTCTCAACTGGTATGGCGACAATGAGTGAAATAAGCGATGCTTTAAGCATTCTTACGCAATATACAAAGCTAGAAAATATCACGATTTTACACGCTAATACGCAGTATCCAACCCCATTTTGTGATGTGAATTTAAAAGCGATGAATAGCATTGGAGCGCAATTTGGGGTTAAATTTGGCTATAGCGATCACACTTTGGGGATTTATGTGCCTATTGGGGCTGTTGCCCTTGGCGCTAGCGTGATAGAGAAGCACTTCACGCTTGATAAAACTCAAAATGGCCCAGATCACAAAGCTAGTTTAGAGCCAAATGAGCTAAAAATGATGGTAGATGGGATTAGGGCTATAGAGGCCTCTTTAGGCGATGGTATCAAGCGTCCAAGCCCAAGCGAGATTGAAAATATCAATATCGTTAGAAAATCCATAGTAGCAAAGCGTGATATTATTAAGGGGGAAATTTTAAATGAGCAAAATATCATCACCAAAAGAAGCCTTCTAATTGGCATAAGTCCGATGAAATGGGATAAAGTCATAGGGCAAATAGCTAAAAAAGATTATAAAAAAGATGAGATAATATGAGAAAAATTTGTGTAATTACAGGCTCTAGGGCTGAGTATGGGCTATTATATTGGCTTATTAGTGAGCTTAGCATTAGTGATAGTCTAAGACTTCAGCTAGTAGTTACAGGTAGCCATCTAAGAAGCGAATATGGCAATACATATTTAGAAATTCAAAATGAGTTTAATATCGATAAAAAAGTAGATATATTAAATTTCTCAAACGACGCTCTTGGCGTGTGTAAATCAATGGGTGAAGCCATTAGTAAAATTGGAAAAGCCTTAAGTGAGCTTAGCCCTGATATAGTGGTTGTTTTGGGTGATAGATATGAGATATTTTGCGCTGCGGCGGCTGCTTTGGTGCTTGGAATTCCTATAGCTCATATTCATGGTGGTGAGCTAAGTGCTGGAGCGATAGATGAGGCATTTAGACATAGCATTACTAAGATGGCAAATATCCATTTTACCGCAGCCAAAGAGTATGCTAAAAGGGTGGCTCAGCTAGGAGAGGATCCTAAATTTATATTTAATGTCGGTGGAATGGGAATTGAAAATATCAAAAGATTAAAGCTTTTAAGCAAAAGAAAATTTCAAGACTCAATCAAATTTAAATTAAATAAGAAAAATATCTTAGTTACATACCATCCACTCACTACAAAAAAGGATAGTCAAGATGACTTTAAAGAGATTTTAAAAGCCCTAAGTGAGCTAAAAGATACAAATATCATCTTTACCAAAGCCAATAGCGATGCTGGTGGAATGGCTATAAATAAAATGATAGATGAGTATGTCAAATCCCACCCAAACTCCATCGCCTTTGCCTCTTTGGGTAGCTTAAGGTATTTAAGCGCTTTAAAATATGTAGATATAATCTTAGGCAATAGCTCAAGCGGCCTTTTAGAAGCCCCAAGCTTAGGGGTTGCTACTATAAATGTAGGCTCTAGGCAAGATGGTAGATTAAAGGCTTTAAGCGTCATAGATACCAAGCCGATTAAATCTCAAATTTTAAAAGCGATAAAACTAGCCTACACTTCAAAATTTCAAAAAATAGTCCAAAAAAAGCAAAATCCATATGGCAACTCAAAACCTAGCAAAGCCATAATAAAGGTGCTAAAAAATATAAATTTAAAAGGCATAACAGTAAAAAAATTTAAGGATATAGTATGAGAGATTGGGGGGGGGTATTGCCCTATGAGCAAAAAGGGTATATTATGGATATAAACTCTATAAAACTAAGCCCAAATAGCACGATCAAAGAGGCATTAAAGATAATAAACAATGGTGCTTTACAAATGGCTTTGGTCGTAGATGAAAATGGAGCGCTCCTAGGCACGATAAGCGATGGAGATATCAGGCGTGGACTACTAAATTCAATGGAGCTTACTAGTAGCATTGAGAGCCTATACTACCGCACGCCGATCATCTCAAATTCCCCCATAATCCCAGCTTCTATCCTGACAAAAGCAAAAGCCAAAAATATCCGCTACATACCAATTATAGATCAAAATGGCATAGCAATAGCGATCAAAAATATCTATGAATCAAACAAAACAAAGCCAAATCAAGTGGTATTGATGGCAGGCGGGCTTGGTATGAGACTTCGCCCACTTACTAGCAAAATCCCAAAGCCAATGCTCCATGTAGGGCCAAAGCCCATTTTACAAACCATAATCGAAAGCTTTACTTCTTATGGATACCTAAATTTTACAATATGTGTTAATTACCGCTCAGAGATTATCAAAGAGTATTTTGGCAATGGAGATAAATTTGGTATCAATATCAGTTACATTCACGAGAGCAAACGACTAGGAACAGCTGGGGCTTTAAGCCTTATTGATAGACCACAAGATGAGTTTTTCGTGATGAATGCTGACCTGCTAACTAACGCTGATTTTAGCAAACTTCACGACTATCACAACGCTCACAAATCCATAGCCACAATGTGCGTGCGAGAGTATGAGATGCAAGTGCCTTATGGGGTTGTAAATTTAGATGATAACACCATAAAATCCATCACAGAAAAGCCAAAATCCAAATTTCATGTAAGTGCTGGAATATATATGCTAAAGCCACAAATTTTGGATTTAATAGATAAAAATAGCTATCTTGATATGCCAGATCTATTTAATCAACTAGCCGCTAAAGGCCTTAATCCAAAGGCCTATCCAATTAGCGAAAAGTGGCTAGATATAGGTAGAATCGAGGAGTATAATACCGCAAATGAAATTTACAATGAGTTTTTCTCATGAGAGCACTCATCATCTCTATGGGCTCAATCGGGCTTAGACACTATGAAGTGCTAAGTAAAATGGGGATAAAAGCCCACGCCATATCATCACAAAATATAGAAAATATCACTATTTACAAAGATTTACATGAGGTAAATTTAGAGATATATGACTACTTCATCATCGCTTCTGCGACGCATCTGCACTATGAGCATTTAAGCTATATTGACTCTAAAGTATCTGGTAAAATCATACTTTGTGAAAAGCCGTTATTTGATAAATTTAAGCCATTTAGCCCAAATAATCAAATTCTAATTGGCTATAATCTTAGATTTCACCCTTTGATATTAAAGCTAAAAAATATGCTAAAAAATGAAAAAATTCTATCCATTGAGGCACGATGCGGTCAATATCTACCTTCTTGGCGAAATAGGGATTATACCAAATCATATAGTGCTTATAAAGAGCGTGGTGGTGGGGTTTTGCTAGATCTTAGTCATGAGATTGATTATATCAGATTTTTATGTGGATTTAATCTAGAATTAATCAAAGGCGTTCAAGATAAAATTTCAAATTTAAACATCACAAGCGATGATATATCAATGATATTAGCTCGCTCTAATGGTGCTTTAATCAATATTAGCCTAAACTACCTAAGCAAAGTGGCAAATCGCCAAATTTTCGTTGAGACAAATGATAATAGCTATCATCTTGATCTTATAGCAAATGAGCTTAAAATCACTAATAAAGATGGATTAACCACGCTAATCAATGAGCCAAATTTAGATAGAAATGCTCTATTTATGGCTATGCACGCCGATGCTTTGGGCTTACAAAAATATATATGTAAATTGAATGAAGCTCTAGATACAATGAGATTAATAGATCAAATTCAAAAGGATAATAGATGAGTGATATACTATGTACCATCTGTGCTAGGGGCGGTAGCAAGGGAGTTAAGAATAAAAATATCCGCCAAATTGCTGGTCTCCCATTAATTGCCCACACAATAAATCAAGCTAGAGAGTGTGGACTATTTGATCACATAGTTATCAGCACGAATAGCGATGAGATAGCTAGCGTGGCTCAAAATTATGGTGGTGAAGTATTTTTCAAGCGAAATGAAAATCTAGCTAGTGATAACGCTGGGAAGATCCCTGCTATCCGTGATGCGCTAATTAGATCGCAAGAGCATTATAAGCGTGAATTTCCTTATATAATAGACCTTGATGCCACTTCGCCACTTCGATTAGCTAGTGATATCAATAGAGCTTTTAAGCAGTTTATAGATGATGATAATGATATCCTAATCACAGCCGCACCTAGTCGCCGTAGCCCATACTTTAACCTAATAGAGAGGCAAATTGATGGCACAATAAATTTAAGCAAACCACTCCCAAATGCGATTTTACGCAGACAAGATGCACCGCAAACCTATGATATGAACGCCTCAATCTATATATGGAAATCTCAAATTTTATTAAATCACGATGAGCTATTTTTGCCTAAAACTGGACTATACATAATGCCTCAAAATCGCAGCATTGATATAGATGATGAGCTAGATTTTATGATTGTAGAGCAAATTTTAAGGAGTCAAAATGCTTAAAGATAAAGTAGTAGTAATAATAGGTGGCTCAGGACTAATCGGCAAGGCCTTTGTAAGCGCCACTATCCAAAATCACGCCACAACAATCAACGCCGATATATCCAAACCAAATTTAGAACAAAAATGCGATTTCATAAGCACAGATATCACAAACCAAAACTCACTAGATAATCTAATAGAACAAGTTAGCCAAAAATATGGCAAGATAGATGCTGTGGTAAATTCAGCCTATCCTAGAACCAAAAGCTTTTCAAATCACTTTTTTGATGTGGATTATGAGGATTTTTGTCTAAATACAAATTTACAGCTTGGTGGGGCGTTTTTGGTGATGCAAAGATTTGCTAAATATTTCAAAACTCAAGGATATGGCAATATAATCACACTCTCATCTATCCAAGGCGTGGTCGCTCCTAAATTCCAAACCTACAAAGGCACGCAAATGAGCTCACCAGTAGCTTATAGCGCTATCAAAGCGGGCGTAATCCACCTAAGTCGCTACCTAGCTAAATACCTAAAAGGGAGCAACATTAGGGTCAATTGTATAAGCCCAGGGGGAATTTTGGATAATCAAAATGAGATATTTTTAAAACAATATAAAGATGTCTGCCTAAGCAAGGGAATGCTCGATCCTAGCGATATTTGCGGGGCTTTGATATTTTTGCTTAGTGATTATAGCGAGTTTATCAATGGGCAAAATATCATAGTTGATGATGGATTTTGCTTATAAAGCTTAAATTAGTTATAATCAAACAAATTTTAAAGGAGAAAAATGGATAATTCACTATCAGCATACATTACAAAGTATGATACACAGGGCTACGGCTTAGAGTTTCCTGATGGACATGTTATTAGATTTTATGAGAGAATTTTAAATTTCGCTCTTAATAAAACTAGTGGAAATCTATTAGATTTTGGTTGTGGTAATGGGGTTCATTCTAAATATTTTGCTAAGCGTTCAGGGGGGGGTATAAGGCCATTTGGCATAGATATTGTGCCAAGCTTAAAGCAAATTTGGCATAATGATCCCCATATAGATCAAGATAATTTTCATATAATCGAGCCAAATAGCTCATTTGCTCATCTATTTAAACAAAAAATGGACTTCATCTTTGCTAATCAAAGTTTATACTATCTTAGCAAAAATCACTTCGAAACTACCATAAAAGAGCTTTATGATATCTGTAATGATGGCGCCATAATCTTTGCTACAATGATGGCAAATGAGTGCTATGATATGTATCAAAAATCCACCCCACTACCAAATGGCTTAACCCATATCCAAGGCACCCCCACAGGTAGAATGAGCGAGGACTCATATATTAAATTTACTAAGGATATAGAGCAGTTAAAAGATGATTTTAAGCTATTTGAGCCACTATATTTTGGTGATTATACGCCGATTAATCTATATAATTTTGAAGGTAGCTCAAGGCATTTTATATTTATTGGTAAAAAAATTTAAGATAAATCTCTCTAAATTTGCTAAATTCATAGCAAATTTAGAGACAATAAGAAATTTATTTGAGTTGTTCTAAGCGCTCTTTTTTACTGCCGATTTCTGTGATTTGGACACCGAAGTTACCATCTACAATCACCACTTCGCCAAGGGCAACTGGCTTATCACCTATTAAGACTTCAAGCGGATCATTTGCTAGCTGATTTAGCTCAATAACAGAGCCAATATCCATAGACAATACATCTTTTAATAGCATTTTTTTAGATCCTATGCGCACCCTAATCGGTAGCCTTACATCCATAATTAGCCCGATATTTCTAATCTCATCGCTTAGATCGTGCTTCTGCTCTGATTTATTCTCTTTTTGGTTTGAAGATTCTGCTTTATGAAAGTATTTATAAAACGCAAAATCAATACAAACCCCCATCATCTCGCTTAAATTCGCTATACCAACTTGATACAAAAACATCTTTTCAAATGAGGTAAAATCCAAAATTTGATTCTCATCGATATACTTAACTGCGTTGATAGTGAAATTTATCTTTGGCATATCCTTAGCCGCACCAAGGCTAGTTGTGATAGCGCTTAGCAAATTCGAAAATATCTCTTTTGCAGCATCTAGCTCATCATCGCCGATTACTACATTGCCTGTTGGCTCTTCTTCGCCTAGCATCAAGTCATTTATCGCAGTCAGCAAAAGTGGAGAAGCTACGATATTCATCTTGCCATTTATATCGCCACTTAGAGCTATATTAGCTATTACAACTGGGGTTTTAATCCCATTTTGCGTTGGGGCATCGTATTCAGCCGGATCTGATATCTGCGGCGTAGCACCTGTTAATCCCTCTATTGTCGCACTCAATTCATTTTTGAAAATCTCAAAAAATCTAATCATCGTAGTCATCCTCTTCTTCGTTATCTTCGTCGCTATCTTCTTCAGGCTCATTATATGCCATTAACTTAGCTTTTCTATCCTCTTCGTATTGTTCTAAGATCGCTTTTATCTCATCTCTATCAGTTTTGATAAGCTCTTCTAATTTAATAGATTTGCTAAAGCGATGAATTCCAATCTGGGCTAAGAATACCTCTTTTTTGTCTATACAAACTATAGCTTTGTCATCGGCATTGCGATCAAGCCTTAATATATCGCCAACTTCTAAATTCAAAAACTCACTCACACTAATCACAGTCTTACCCAAAATCGCCTCATATAACACCTCAGCACGACCAATTAAGGTTTTAAGCTCTTTGTTACGGCTCTTTTTCGCACTGGTTTCGCCAAGCATAATATCACGATTAGCAAGGCGACTTAAAATCGGCTCAAGATAGATGACTGGATAGCATAAATTTATCATCCCACTTGAGTTTCCGATGATAATCTCCATAACAACCATAATGACAATCTCATTTTGGCTAACGATTTGGACGACATTTGGACTAGACTCTTTGGCTTCGACATTTGGATACATATCTGTAATCATCGACCACGACTCTTTAAGCCGTTGCATAATAATACGCAAAATCGCATCCAAAAGATTAACCTCGATATCAGTTAGCTCTCTATTATTACTATCAAATCCATCGCCATTGCCACCAAGAAGTCTATCTATCATAGGAAATGCGATACTAGGATTGATCTCTAAGACGCAGTTTCCATCAAGTGGCTTGATAGAAAATACATTAAAGCTAGTTGGACTTGGCAAACTCATCAAAAACTCACCATAAGTCATCTGATCAACCGAGTGAAGCCTAATCTCAACGATACTACGCATAATGCTTGAAATTTGTGATGCTAGATTTCTAGCTAATTTATCATGTATCCCCTTAACTGCTCTTAACTGCTCTTTACTAACCCTATTTGGGCGTTTAAAGTCATATATAACAACCTGTTTAGGCTCTTCTATGTGCTCTGGGATATCAGCACTCTGCCCATCTCCATCATCATCTACAACTTGTAAAAGCGCATCTATCTCCTCTTGACTTAAAATATCTGCCATTAAAAGCCTAGCCTTTCTCTAATTTTGGTTATAAGTCTTTTGTGAATTTGACTAATCCTAGACTCTGTTATATTTAAAATTTCACTTATCTCTTTTAAGCTCAACTCTTCATAATAATATAGCTGGATTATCATCTGGTCACGCTCACTAAATTCATTTAAAATCAATTTAATATGCTCTATTAGCTCATCTTTTTCTATCTGTGCTTCTGTATTATACTCACTTAATAACTCATATTGATCTTCTAAACGCAAAACAGATGCTATATCGCTTAAATTCCTAGCCTCTTTGATCTTGCTTATATCTTCATTTAAGGTTTTAGCGAGATATTCATCGCTTGGTTCGCTTTGATGTTTATTATAGTATTCATCTACTAAGCGATCTATATCTTTGACTAATTTACGGCTATTTCTACTTATATTATCAAGAGTGCGAAGGTAATCTAACATCGAGCCATAGACCCTTTGCTTGACATAACCCCAAAAATTATCATTTTGACTCTTGTCATAACTATGACTTAGCCTTACCATAGCTTCGCTCCCTACGCTGATTAGATCGCTAACTTCCACCGAGCTAGGCAAACGGGATTTAAGTCTATAAGCCATAGCCTTTAGAGCTGGCATATAGGCAATTACTAAATCATCTTGCTCTTTTTTAATTTGAGATTTATATATATCAAGCTGCTTTTGCTTTGCGTAGTTCATGCTTTTTACCTGATTTTTTGAGCTTTTGGTCTAAGTGTAAAACAATACTATCAAGCTTACGCTCTCTAATAGCAAGCTCTGTAATGAGATAATCATTTATCTCTTCGTGATGCTCTTTGTTAAATATCTTTAGACCAATCTTTTTGGCATCTATATAGTTCATAACCACAATATGGATGATAATATAGAAAAAAAATGTGATAAGCAAGGTATAAACAACAATCTCTACAGGATCTTCGATCTTAAGGATAACAAACATAAGACCTACGAAAAATCCACACACTGTAAAAAATGCTATATAATTATCTGCTCTCACAAAATTCCTTTAAAACTGCTCTATTAAACGCTTGAAAAAGCCAGCAAAACTTCTATCTTCGCTAGTATCAAGCACTTTTCGTTCCAATTTCTCAAGTAGATTATTTGCCGCTTTTTTAAGCTGAATTGTAGCTAGAGAGTGCGGCGCATCAGTGGTAAATAATGCTCTTTGCTTAATGCTCTTTGATACAACCTTATCACTTGGCAACCAACCTAAAAGGCTTAAATTTAGTTTATGCGTGATGTTTTTGTCAGCTACTATTTTGATAGTTTGGAATATCTTTTGTGCTTCATCTTCGTTTCTTGTTTGATTAATTAGCATAAAAACATCGCTTTTTGTTTTAGAAATAACTTTAATTGTAGCATAAGCGTCAGTTATCGCCGCTGGATCAGGCACAGTAACCACTATAATCTCATCACACGCTTCTAAAAATACTTGGGTACTAGAGCCAATCCCTGCCCCTGTATCTATAATCACAAAATCAACATCTTTTAAAATTGATGCTTGATTTAAAAACTTCTCATATAAAAATTGATCATTAAATTTAAAAATTTCATCTCCGCTCTCACCTGGAATTAGTGTTAAATTTGGCTTAACTTTGATCAATATATCTTCAAGCGGACATTCGCCTTTTAACACATCTAGCATATTTTTATTGATTTTAACATTTAACAAAACATCCAAATTCGCTAGCCCAATATCAGCATCAAATAGCACTATTTTATATCCACTAGATGCTAAAAGATTAGCCAAATTCGCACTTACTGTGGATTTGCCTACTCCGCCTTTTCCGCTAGTGATGGCTATAAAATGGGTTGATTTTTTGATCTTTTGAGCTATCATTAACTCTCTTAATTTATCTGCTTGATCCATCACTCATCTCCTTTAAATCCATCTAAAACACAACCAACCAAAAACTCGCTTTTAGCCTCCATAATATCATCAGGGACATTTTGCCCAGTTGAAAAGAAGCTAACAGGCACGCCCGTTTCATAAATAAGAGAGAATATATTGCCAAATATCTTAGTTTCATCAAATTTAGTAATAATCAAAGTATCAATATCCAAAGATGAAAAGTTATTATAAATCTCCAATAAATCATCGATTTTTGACCCAGCTGATACCACCAAACTCACATCAACCTTGCTACCGCACTCTTTTAAAAATGTATGAAGTCGCACCAACTTCTCTCTATCATATTGACTACTTCCCATCGTATCAACTAAGATTAAATCGCAATTTGATAAGCTCTTAATAGCTGATCTAAAATCCTCAGGCTCAATCGCGTCAAGTATCGGTATATTCATAATCTTAGCATATTGAAACAGCTGCTCAACCGCCCCAAGCCTATATGTATCAAGGGTTATAATCCCTGTTTTATATCTGATCTGATCGCCATGAGCAAATTTATAGGCTAGTTTTGAAAGTGTCGTAGTCTTGCCTACGCCAGTAGGACCTACTAACATCATAATTCTTTGCTTTTTATTATCAAAGCTCTCACTTCTACAAGGTAGCATATTGCGCAAAAGTGAGTAAAAATATCGCTTTACCGTGGTTGGATTGCTCTTCATAGATGATGGCATATTCTCGATTGTAGCTTGCATTATGCCTTTTAAATGCTCGCTTTTCATCCCGCTTTGCTTAGCTAGTTTATATATAGTAGCAAATTCCGGCGGAATAATGATATCATCACGATTTTCAGACCTATCATCCCATATCATATCAGCTATCATAGAGATTTTTTGGTTGAGTTTATTAACCTCTTTTGCTACTTCATCTATCTTTTTATCATATTCTAAGCCCTTATCGCTCGTCTCGTTGCTAACACCAGCTACTTTGCTAATCTCCTTAGCAGCTTGTGAGATATTAAGCAAAATATCGTTGCTATCTTTTTTGGGTTGTTCTATTGGGTTATTTTGATTAAATTTATTTGGCTCTGGGGGCTGATTTGAGCTTAGTGTGTAGGCTGCGATCTGCTTTTGAATTTGATTGATTTGAGCTTGCTTGCCCTTTTCATCAGTGCTTTTTGGTGGTTGATTCTCTTCTACACTTACTAAAATCTCATATAGAGGTTTTTTGTTTAAGGTTTTAGGCTGAATTTGCTTAGTAGTTACTAGCATAGCACTCTCGCCACACTCCTCTTTGGCCTTTTTTAGTGCTTCTATCGCACTCTCTCCTGTAAAAGTCTTTAAAACTGTAGCCATCATACTCCTTTCATAAGACCCAATGGGATAAATACACTCGCCCTGCTATTAGCCCCTGGATGTGGCAAGGTTAAAATCTTATTATTATAACTCTTAGCACTAAAATATAGTATATCCAAGTCCAAAGTTCTTGGCGAATTTCTAAACTCCCTAGTGCGTTTAAATCTCTTTTCAAAATGCTGCATAATCCTTAAAATTTCTTTAGCGTATAAAGAAGTTTTAAGGATTATAACAGCATTTATATAATCCCTACTAACATACCCAAATGCCTTATTTACCAACATTGGCGAGCTTTGGATTATAGCAAATCTCCTATCTTTTAAAATCAAATTTAAAAATCTATCAAATATCTTTGCTGTGTTACCGATATTGCCACCAAGACCGATGATAGCGGTATATTTGTGCGGGGCTTGCGGGTTAAATTCATTAGGAAAATACCTACTCCTAAGCAACATCCTAGCCCCATCAACGCAAATTCTATCCATCAAAGCACTTCACACCCATCATTAGTTACTACTACGACATCTTCTATTCTTATGCCAAATTCACTCTCTATATAAATTCCTGGCTCAACGCTAAATACCATCCCTGGTTCTATGATAGTTGTGCTTTTAGGGCTGATTATCGGAAACTCATGTATATCAAGCCCAACCCCATGCCCTGTAGAGTGAAAAAAGCACTCCCCATAGCCATTTTTAGCTATAAAATCCCTAGCCGCTGCGTCTATATCGCACGCCCTAACTCCTGGTTTGACTGCTTTGATAGCTAAATTTTGCGCTTCTTTTACTATTTGATAAATTTCATTTTGTTTTGAATTTGAAAATTTCTGCTCTTTTGTAAATTTAAATCCATCTTTAAATTCCGCCGTTCTAGTGCGATCTGAGCAATATCTTTGATACCTCACTCCAGCATCTACTAGTAATAAATCATTGCTTTTTATCCGCTCATCAAGTGGCAAAGCGTGAGCCTTGGCGGCATTGGCGTTTATAGCAGTGATGGGATTAAAACTAAGAGCTAAATTCCCACCATCTCTAAATATATTTTCAGCCTTGAAATTTATCGTTTTTTCGCTCATTCCACTACTTATCGCCTGCGATAACTCATCAAATTTACTAGCTCCAAGTCTTGCTGCCTCTTTTAAAATTTCAATCTCTAAGCTACTTTTTATCTGCCTTTTTAGCTTAGAAAATTCATTTTTAGCTATGAAATTTATATGTAAATCACGACTAAGATTTACAAAATCAAAATAGCTAAAATCGCTTGGGTTATAGATCATATCACGCACCCCAAGACTCCTTAGTAGC
Organism: Campylobacter lanienae NCTC 13004; assembly: GCF_002139935.1. Lineage (NCBI taxonomy): Bacteria > Pseudomonadati > Campylobacterota > Epsilonproteobacteria > Campylobacterales > Campylobacteraceae > Campylobacter > Campylobacter lanienae. The sequence continues at coordinate 1,234,937 of NZ_CP015578.1, forward strand.
AATCTTGCGCTTTTGATAATATCTCTTGATTCGATCACTTCGCTATTTGTTATAATACTTCTAGCCTCAATCGCATATCTAGAATCTGTTATGAAAAATCCCCTATTTTGGAATTTAATAAAAATCTCATTATCACAGCTGTAACCGCACTCGAAATATACGGCATTTTCATCTTTTAAGATATAATTAAGCATTTTGAGAAGCTGACTCCATACGCTTTAATTGCTCAAAAATTTGAAGCATACCTATGATGGCTAAATGATACCCAATTGGCCCAAATCCTGCGATATGCCCAGCACAAACAGGCGCTATTAAGCTCTTATGGCGAAACTCCTCTCTTTGATAAATATTGCTAATATGAACCTCAATAGTAGGCAAATTTACAGCTGCCAAGGCATCTCTAATGGCTATTGAAGTATGAGTATAAGCGGCTGGATTTATGATAATACCATCAAATTCACCCAAACACTCTTGAATTTTATCGACTATTTCACCCTCAAAATTGCTTTGAAAAAACTCAATCCCAACCCCAGCTTGATCCGCTACTGCCTTCATCTGTTCGTGTATATCGCTCATTGTCATAGAGCCATATATTCTGCGATCTCTCTTGCCAAGCATATTGATATTTGGACCTTGGATTACCATTATTTTCATAATTTTACTCCGATAAAAAATTAATGGCAACTATTTTACAAAATATTGGCTAAATTTTGGCTATAATGTCTGCTTTTTTAAAGGAAATTTATGAAAATATTAAAAGCTAAATTTATAATTTTGTGTAATGAAAGCCTAGATATATTAGAAAATTCCGCCATCGCATTTAGCGACAAAATCGAAAAAATCGCCAAATTTGATGAGCTAATAAATGAGTATAAAGATGCTCAAATCCTAGATTTTAGCGATGATATCGCTATGCCAGCTCTCATTAATCCGCACATCCATCTAGAGTATAGTAGCAACAAAACTACGCTAGATTATGGCGATTTTTTGCTATGGTTAAGAAGCATTATCGCAAATAGCAATAAATTTGATAATAGCGATAAAATTTCAGATATCCAAAACGCTATTGATACTCAGCTTAGAGCTGGTGTAGGCACGATCGGCGAGATTTCTAGCTTTGGGCTTAGTGCGAGCTTATGCGCTAAATCTGCTATTAGAACTATATATTTTAGTGAAATTTTAGGCTCAAATGCGGCAATTTTAGATAAGCAATGGGATGGGTTTTTAAGCCGTTTCAAGGTCGCAAATGAGCTAAAAAGCGATCTTTTCATCCCTGCTATTAGCGTTCATTCGCCCTACTCTACTCATATAGATTTAGCTAAAAAAGCTATAAATTTAGCCAAAAATTCAGATATGATGATCTCTACACACTTTATGGAAAGCCTAGATGAGAAGCTTTGGTTAGAGGGTGGTAGTGGTGGATTTAGCAAATTTTTTAAAGAGTTTAATAATCTTGCTAAGCCATTTTATACTCCAAGTGAATTTATAGAGCTTTTTAGCGGTGTTCGCACGCTATTTATCCACTCTGTTTTTGCTAAAGATTATCTAAATTTAATGGATAAATCACTTCATTCTATTGTTACTTGTCCTGTTTCTAATAGGCTTTTAAGTGCTAAATTTGATCTATCAAACGCCCTTAAAAATGGTATCAATATCTCACTTGGCACAGATGGATTAAGCTCAAATATCAGCTTAAATCTCTGGGATGAGCTAAGGGCAATGCTAATAACTCATAGCGATATGGATTTAAGCGACCTAGCCAAATTCGCTATAAAATCAGTCACCATAAATCCCGCCAAAGCTATGGGATTAAATCTTGGTCAAATAAAGGTTGGCAATATCGCTGATATAGCTATTTTCGATGGATTTGATGCTAGTGATACCAATCAATTATATATAAATCTCATCCTTCACACCAAATCTGCTAAATCACTATATATAAAAGGAAAAAAATGCGAATTTTAAATTTAATCTTATCACCTATTAAAGGGCTTTTGAAATTTATCAATAACTATTTTAAAAGTATGATTTTTGTGCTTATTGTCATTTTGATTGTTGCAAATAGCTCTAATTCTAATAGGGCAAATTTAATGGAGATATCGCTAAATGGAGCTATCTTGGATGATAAGGAGCTTTTAGCTCAAATAGAACTAGCCAAAGACCCAGCTATCAAAGGGGTACTACTCAATATCAATAGCCCTGGTGGCGATATGAGCGCAAGTGTAGCCATTAGCGATGCTATTAGCTCACTAAAAGCCTTAAAGCCGGTGCTAGCATACGCTAGCGGGACAATGGCTAGTGGTAGCTACTACGCAGCCATTGGTGCAAACGAAATTTATGCTAATCGTGGAAGTTTCATAGGCTCAATCGGCGTTATCTTACAAGCCCCAAATATAGAGAAATTAGCTGATAAAATCGGCATTAGCGCCCAAGTAGTAAAGGCTGGTGAGTATAAAGAGTCAGGCACCTATACTAGAAAGTGGAGCCAAAGCGAAAGAGATGAATTGCAAAGATTGGTAGATAGGAGCTATGAGCTATTTACTACAGATGTGGCAAATGCTAGGAATTTAGATCTTAATCGCTCTAATGAGTGGGCCGATGCTAGAGTATTTTTAGCTAGTGAGGCTCTAAATTTAGGCCTAATAGACAAGATCTCAACCTACGATGAGGCCAAATCTAGGCTAAAAGAGCTTAGTCAAGTGGAGCTAGATATATGGTATGAAGCCCCAGCAATAGAGCGTTTCATGAGTGGTATCGCAAAACAAAGCGCAAATTTAATCACAAACTCATTAAACCAAAAGAGCGTATTATGGCAGTGGTAAAATCCGTAAATATAGGCATTATCAAAGATTATGGCGAGTTTAGCAGTGCGATGGATAAGCATAGTGTAAGTAGCATAATTTGTGATTTTAATGGCGTTAAAGATGATAATCTAAGCGATACAAAGCACCACGGCGGCGTGGATAAAGCTGTTTTTGCTAATGCTTTTAGCAACTATAAAATCTTTAATAAATTTGCTAATAGATCTCTAAATCCTGGCCAAATGGGTGAGAATTTAACCATCTTAGATATTGATGAAAAGAGCGTATATATCGGCGATATTCACCGCATTGGCTCAGCTATTTTAGAAGTTAGCCAACCTAGAAAGCCTTGTGCGAAATTAAACAAAATAATAGCCCCTAAAATCTCTAAATTTATCTTTGAAAATGGCCTTAGTGGCTGGTATTATAGAGTTTTAAAACCTGGCATAATCACAAGTGGCGATAAGATAGAGATAATATCTCAAAATCAAAATAATCTAAGCATAATGGAGCTAAATATGCTATTTTACGCCCCAAAAGAACATTTAAACCTCATCCCCAAACTCCAATCCACAAATATCCAAAATAGCTGGAAAGATACCATAACCGCCCGCCTAAAAGGAGCATATGATGATAGTTATATGTATAAGATATAGCTAAATTCAAATTTAGCAAATAATAAATTTAAATTACCAAAATATAATAACACAAATCAAACTATCTCAAAAGGACAAAAGTGAAACTAAAAAAGATTAATCCACTTGATAATGGATATTTAGAGAGTATCGGATTTGGCTGGCATACTGATCTAGATGGTAGTAGATATATCGCTGATGAGCTAGTATCCATCACAGATGATGAGGCCGAGAAATTCTATGAAGCAGCAAATGAGCTATATGATATGTATGTGGCTGCGGCAAAGCATGTGATCGATAATGATCTATTTCATGAGCTTGGAATTCCATTTAATCTAGTTGATATTATCAAAGCTAGTTGGGAAAATGATGTTCATTGGCATATATATGGTAGATTTGATCTTGCTGGCGGTATAGATGGTAAGCCTATTAAGCTTATTGAATTTAACGCTGATACGCCTACAAGTTTGTTTGAGACTGCGATTATACAATGGGCGATGCTGAAATTTAATAATATAAATGAAGCTAAGCAATTTAATAATCTATATGAAGCATTGGTGGAGAATTTCAAAAGATTAATCACCCTTGAAGAAGATACTAGCAAATTTGATGAGTATTATGAGGGGTGGAAGATTCTATTTAGCTCTATTGCTGGTAATAATGAAGATGAAAATACCACTAGATTGCTAGAAGCGGCCGCTAGGGACGCTGGGTTTGAGTGCGGTTTTGCTTTTGTGGATGAAGTTGGGTTTGATGATGATGAGGGGATATTTTGGAATGAGAAGAATTGGGAGTATTGGTTTAAGCTCATCCCTTGGGAGATGATAGCCATAGATGAGAGCGACCTAGCCTTAATAATCAAAAATATAATAAACAACCAAAAAGCCATAATCCTAAATCCCGCCTATACACTGCTATTTCAAAGCAAAGGAATTATGAAAATTTTATGGGATTTATACCCTAATCATCCGCTTTTATTACAAAGTAGCTTCGAGCCATTAAAAGGCAAAAAACAGGTCAAAAAGCCCTTTTTAGCTAGAGAAGGAGCAAATGTATCTATCATAAATAGCGATGGCAATATAGAAGCCCAAAATGGCGGTGAGTATGATAATGGCAAATTCCTATATCAAGAATTCGCTGAATTTGCCAAAGATAGTAACGGCGATAGCTATCAAGCTGGGGTGTTTTTTGCTTTTGAGGGGTGTGCTTTGGGCTTTAGAAAAGGCAAAGATATCATAGATAATTACTCTAAATTTGTAGGACATATAATAGAGTGAAATTAATAGTCGCAATAAGTGGAGCTAGCGGGGCTCATCTTGGGATTAAACTAGCTAATACCACGCTAAATTTGGGTATAGATACAACTCTTATTATCACGCAAAATGCGAAGCTATCAATACAAAAAGAGCATTTAAGCGTTAAAATTGCTGATGGCGCTCAAATCTATGATAATAGCGATATCTCCGCACCACCAGCTAGTGGCTCGGCTATGTATGATGCGATGATAGTTGCGCCTTGTTCTATAAATACCTTGGCTAAAATCAGTTGCGCAATAAGCGATAATCTACTCTTAAGAGCGGCATCTGTGATGATAAAAGAGCGTAGAAATTTAGTTCTAGGAGTGCGTGAGACGCCACTTAGTGCTATATCTCTTAGACAGATGGCTGATCTAGCTAGTATAGGCGTTGGGATAGCGCCACCAATTTTGGGCTATTATACTAATCCTAGCACCATTGATGAAGCTGAGAATTTCATCATAGCAAAATGGCTAGACAATCTACATATCAAACACAATCTAATGAGGCGATGGAATGGATAATATCTTTAACAAAAACTACAATCACCAAGTCGATCCCCAAGCAGTAAAAGCCTTGCACCACGCAATAGAACAAGATATCAAAGCAAATGGCGGTGCTAATGCCTTTATACACAATATCATCGCACTTTGCTCCATTAACTTTATCCTAGCTAAGGCCATTTATGACCTAAAAAGCAATAGCAAATTTGATGTCTTTGCCGGCAAGGGCAACCTAGATATAAATATCATCAACACACATACCAAAACCCCGATTTATAGTGGCTCGCCAGCAGAACATACAATCAATATGCTAGATAAATTCAAAAGAGATTACGCCCTTTATCCATCGCTATTTTTCTATGGGCTTGGCAATGGCAACTTCTATAAAGCTCTATTAGAAAATAAAAATCATAAGAAAATTGTAGTATTTGAGCCTGAAATTGAGATATTATTTATAGCTTTTTGCCTAAATGATTTTAGTAAAGAGATGCGTGAAAATCGCTTTATACCATTTTGTGTTGGCTTTTTAAATGATGCGTATCTACATATAATTTGTAATCAAAAAGAGATTAAATACAACGCCAAAAACTATGATTTTCACATATATAATGACTATTATGACCAAACCTACAAACAAAACGCAAATAGCATAAATAAAAGATTATTAAATATCTTACTTCTAAATATCAAAGCCGCCGGCAATTCGCCGGAAGATACCCTTATAGGGATGAAGCATGTAGTAGAGAATATGCCAAAATTCTATGCTAATTACAGCTTAAAAGATATTTTAAATTTAAACACAAATCGCAACCAAACCGCCATCATCGTCTCAACTGGACCAAGTCTAACTAAGCAACTTGAGCTATTAAGAAGCGTCGCTCCATATGCCATTTTGATCGCTGCTGACGCCTCATATCCGATACTAAAATTAAATAATATTAGGCCAGATTTTGTAACTACAATGGAGAGAATCGAGCTTAGCGGGGCGTTTTTTGATAGTGAGGTGAGTGAATTTGATAATGGCATAACCTTTATCGCTAGCTCACTCATCCATCCTAATACAATTAAGCTTTTAAAAGGGCGAGATGTCGCCTTCGCTCATAAGCCTTTGAAATTCGAAGAGGCCTTAGGCGAAGATCCGAAAAACTATATGTGTAAAGGGCCTAGCACCGCTCACTTCGCCTTTGATCTAGCTATAGAGCTTGGCTGTAAGCAGATAATATTTATCGGACAAGATCTAGCCATGGCAGATGATGGCACCACTCACGCTAGGGGAATGGTCTTTGGTGAGACTTCGCCTACTATCGCCTCTAAAGAGTATGAGTCTAATATAACAACAACTCTAGGCTATGGCGGCAAAACGCATGTAAAATCTATCAAAATTTGGGATATGTTTAGAGAGTATTTCGAGGCGATGATAGATGCGATTAGCTCATATACTGATGTAAAAGTTTATAACGCCACCGAGGGTGGCTCTAGGATTAGAGGCACGATAGAAAGGCCTTTTGGTGAGCTTGTAAGCGAAATTATAAATAGCAAAGTTAAAAAGAATTTACTAAAACCAGAACCGATATCACCAGATATTAGCCACGCCAAACTACAATCCCAAAAGCAAATTATAGAAAATTTCATCAAAATAGGCAAAGATAAACAAGATCTAATCAAAGAGCTATTTAAGAAAATTAGCAAATTAGTAGAACCCGCAAACGCAGATCTAGCAAATGGCAAAGAGCCAAGATATGCTAAATTCTATGAGCTTAAAGATCGCATAGATAGATTAAAAGCGAATTTGGATAATGATAAGAGTTTTAATGATGTATATATGAGTGCGGCGTATAACTTTTGCTTACATCAAGAGCTAGATTTTGCTACATTAATGGTGCGTCCTGAAAAGAGTAAGAGCGATCGTGATAAGAAGATTTTTGAGTATGTCAAACAGCATGGATACTACTTCTTTAGCCTAGCCGGCCTGATAGAAAATACCATTGACACACTCCAAACCGCACTTGATGGGTGGGAGTGAAACTATCAATCCCAATAGCAAATACCGTCAATCCTTGATTGGCGGTGTAATGATGGTTTTATAGCTCTGAAATAAGATATAAATCTATATTTTACCTACCGATAAATCATCAAACAATTCAATAGCCCGTAAAATAGCCTTATCCATATCATAATACTTATAGTCACCCAAGCGACCTAAAAAATAAATATTTTTATTCAAATTTGCTTCTTTTAGGTATTTTTCATACAATATTCTATTTTCTTCTTTTGGTATAGGATAGTATCTTTCATTTTTTCCAAGTTCAAAAGCCTCTGAATACTCTTTGGCAATTACTGTTTTATCGGTTTTATCCTGAAGATAGTGTTTGTATTCATGAATTCGTGTAAAATTATAGTTACAAGGATAATTAACAACCGAATTAGACTGATAAAATTCCCTCTCATACTCTTCTAACTCAAATTTTACACTACGATAAGGCAGTTGTCCATATTTATAATCAAAATATTCATCAATCGACCCAGTATAAAAAATCCTATCAAATTTATTGCTATTAATATCCTTAAAATCAGTATTTAATCTAATTTTAATATTTTTATGAAATAAAATATTTTCAATAAGCTTAGTATAGCCTTTTAGTGGAATACCTTGATATTTGTCTTGAAAATATCTATTATCCTTGCTTAAATACACAGGCACCCTTGCAGTCACAGCGCCATCAACATTGCTAGGCGAAACTCCCCATTGTTTTATAGTATAATGCAAAAAAACCTTTTCATAAATATAATTTGATAAATATTTTAAATCCTTATCATCTTGTTTTTGAAATTCTAATATTGGCACTTTTGTATTGTATTCAAATTTTTCTAAAAGCTTTTCTTCTAAACGCCTTGCCATTGTTTGCGGGAAAAGATCATAAAGAGTATTGAAATTAAAAGGTATGATAGTCTCTATACCATCGATTAGAGCTATCACTTTATGCATATATTGATTAAATTTACCAAATTGACAAACAAAATCCCAAACTCTTTCATTTGAAGTATGAAAAATATGCGAACCATATTTATGTATCATAATCCCATTTTTATCTCTATAATCATATGAATTGCCCGCAATATGGCATTTTTTGTCTATTACAACAACCTTTTCATTGAGTTTTGTAGCAATTAAATTTGCGATTACTGCCCCAGAAAATCCAGCTCCAACTACCAAATTTTTCATTGCTCGCACTCTTTTGTAAGATTAATTATAAGATTATTATAATTTTTTGCAAAGTGTTCTAAAGTGTAATTATTTTCATATGCGATCTTTGCGAGTTTTCTTTGTTGGTTTTTATACTCTTTAGAAGTATCGATGAAATTTTCTATTTTATTTATGCAATCATCTTGATTATCATAAAGCTCTATGGCTTGCGTGTCTTGATATACGGTTTTGTTTCCGCCAGTATTTGAAGCCAAAATAGGCACACCAGATGACAAAGTTTCGATCAAAATCAAATCAAAATAAGTTTGTCTATTTGGTAAAATAAATAAATCTGTTATTTTTAGTAAATCTGCTGGATTTATTTTTCCTAATTCTATCCATCTAGGATGGTCAAGGGGCGATATTTCACTTGTCTGCCCCCCCCCAATTACAAATGTTATATCATCTCTTTTAGCTAATATTTTATCTGCTATGCTCTTTAATATATCATAACCCTTAATAGCGGTATGTCTGCCGATAAATGATATTATATATTTAGTTTTTATACCAAATTCTTCTCTTATATCTCTAATGCTATTTTCAATATCTAACCTAGCACAACATGTTCTAATAAACATTACTTTTTTACTCTTAGTTAATTCTTCGAAATAATCTAAACCTTTCAGATACGGCTCCATAGCCTCTTTACTAGGAAAAACCAAAATATCCGCTTGATTAAAAGCATCTTTTTCTATTTTTTGAAGCATAGCATAAATTTTATCGGCATTTTGATCTTGTTTCAATTTCGCATGATGATACACTTCTTCTGACATTGGCTCTGGAGAGTGAGACATTAGCATTAACTTTGCTTCTATTTTTCTATATTTTAAATAATTTTTAATAAAAATAGCATCCGTCACATGGTGACAAATAATTGTTTTAAACTGATATTTATCCAATTGCTTGATATATCCCATATATTCTATCGCATCTATCCCTAAGTCATTAAATGATGCCTTTGAGACTAAAAAAATAAATATTTTTTCTCTTAATTTTTTTCTATATTTTCTTATTGGAATGAATAATGAAAAAATCCTTGCAATGTTTTTTTGTATTTTATATTGATGATTTTTAATAATAACATTATCCATTGAGATAAAGGCAATACTACTAGAAATATGGTATTGAGAAATACTTTCTTTTAGATTTGCTATATATCCAGAAGGTCCTCCAGCTCTAATATCCAAAACATCATTTAAAAAAACTATATTATCAATATTTTCCTTTTGTTTTATCGCTCTTTTTTTATTAATTAATTGCATTAAAATATCAAACCTTTCTTTATTTGAATCGAATTATAATATGCCATTTACAAGCTAAAATTATGCATCTTGCAACGCCACTACTTTATATTCATTCCTTATTAATCTTCCCAAACAGCTCCATCCACTGCTTCATCACCACCTCTTTGCTAAATTTATTTTTGACTATCTCTTTGCTTTTTTCACCCATTTTAGCTCTTAAGCTCTCATCTTGCATTAATATTTTTAGTTTATTGGCGTATTCATCTAAATTATTATCTTCTATCAAAAATCCGCTTTTTTCATCTTCTATTATATCGCTTGGGCCAGTTGCAATGTCAAAGGCTATGATTGGCAAGGCATAAGACCCCGCCTCTATAAGCACCATAGGAAGACCTTCAAAGTGGCTTGCCATAGCATATATGCTAGCACTTAGATACTCGCTCTCTACATCTTTAGTAAATGGTTTTAAGATTATAGAGTTAGATAAATTTAGATTATCTATCTTAGTTTTTATCTGTTCTTTTAGATCGCCATCGCCTACGATATGTAGTTTCCAATCTTTGAATTCTTTGTTATCTTGAATTAACTTCCAAATATCTATTAAGCGTAGGAAGCCTTTTCGATTACTCTCATCCATACTACCTATTGATACTACACATTTTTTAGAATAATCTGTATTTAAATTTGAGATATTTGGAATGAAATTTGGGATTATATAAAAATTAGAATTTGGGTATTCTGTTTTAAATTTATCAATATCATGATTAGATAATAAAACAATATTTTTATAAATACTTAGATCTATTTGCCATTTTTCATAAGCATCAAAAGAATTATGTACAACTTTAATAATTTTATCTTGCATTTTTTTTAATATTTTAGTCAAACTGTTATCAAAATGAGTATGACATATTATAAAATCCGGATTAAATTCATTTATTGCTTGCTTAAACACGGCTCTTTTTTTGATTTCATTCCATTTTTTTATAGGCATTATTAATCTTTTTATCTCGTGTAAAACCTTTGCTAATCCTTTAGGTTTTACATTTTCTTTAATAAATCTAATTACAACTTCTTGGTGATATTCATAAGGACATTGCTTGTTAAGTGTAATACTAAAAACCATCACTTCATATCCACTAGCAATTAAAGAATTACTAAAATTGCATATAACTCTCTCAGCACCACCTCCATAACTAATATCATCGTATATCATCAATATTTTTTTCATATTCCTAAACTCCACTTTAATCTATTAAATATATATATGATTTTATGCTTTATTTTAATTAATTTTTTATCATATGGGTTATTTAAATTTAGCATTAATCTTAAATGCTGTTTTTTTATTTTATTGAGCGAATAAAAAGAACTATCAAATTTAGATAAATATGTTTTGGCTTCTGTAGCAAATTCATGCCTATATTCCAATGGACAACAAAAATAATACCCTTGAATTAATTCGCATATAAATTCCATAAAATTATTTTTTAATTCATTTAGCAGTTGTTTATTTTTTAAAAAATTTTCCACCATATAAATTGATTTAAAAATATCAAAAACTCTTTTACTTTTTGCACTAGATGTCATTATAGAGCCTTCTCTAATGCGGTAATAATACAAAGCCTCATCTAAAAATGCGATCCTTTTAGCTAGTATTAAGGATTTAATATGTGGATATATATCTTCAAAAAGTAAATTTTGTGGATAGATTTCTTCATTTTCCCATAGGGAATTTATTAAAAATTCATATGAATAAAATTTTAAACATGCTCCAAAGCGTCCAAATAATACATCTTTAATCTCACTATAATCACATACATCATTTTTTCTAATCTTATAACAATCGGTTTTTAAATAATCACTTGATTCTATTCTTTTATCTTTCTCTATGTATAGCAATAAACTCATTATGCATATATCTGAATTTGACTCTTGTGATTTATTATATAGTTTTTCTAAAGCTTGAGTATCTAACCAATCATCTGAATCTGCAAAATAGATATATTTAGGGTTTATATTGCTATCTATTAAATATTTTATTCCTGAATTCCTAGCCGCACCAAGTCCGCCATTTATCTTATCTACGATATGAATTCTATTATCATTTTTAGCATACTCTTTTAAAATTTCTAAGCTAGAATCAGTTGAACCATCATTTACACAGATTATTGCTATATCTTTTAGAGTTTGATTAACTACTGAATCTAAGCACTCTCTTAAATATTTTTCTACATTATATACTGGAATTATGATTGATACTTTAATCTTACCCACTTTATGCCTTTAAATCCCAAATTTAACTCTTAAACTTCTATTATATTTAAAATATTTATTATATATTTTAAATATAATCTTATTGATTTTTTTATGCTGTTTTCTTATATTGTATTCGCAATATCGCAAATAAATTATATATAATTTAGTAATTTTAGTATTAAATTTATATTTTTTTGAAATTTCTTTTATTTTATTAATTACAAATATAAGGTCTTGTATATTTTTTTCAATTACATTATTACAGTTACTTTTAGTTGTTGAATTCTCATTTTGACGATAGTAGTACAAAATATCACAAGTATGATAAAATTTATTAGATAAATTCCAAAGCACAAAACTCATCAAAGCATCCTCTGCCATGATAATTCTATCTTTTAAATTTAAAATTTCAAAAGCTTTTAAATAGATATCTCTTTTAACCATCATAAAAGCTAAACTCCATCTCGGATAGCCTTTTTGTCTATACATATAATTAGCATACTCTTCTAAAGATTCAAAGCTATCATTTTCTAAAATTTTATCAAATATAGTAGCATTGCCATTTTCATAATTATAAGCATTAAATTTCACTACATCATAATACCCATTTTTAGTGGCATTATAAGCTATCTCACAAGCCCTTAAATCCAAAAAATCATCAGAATCTAAAAATACCAAATACTCGCCATTAGCTGCTAAAACAGCGTTATTTCTACTAGTAAATGGCCCTTGATTTTGCTTATTTTTAATAATCTTTATTCTATTATCATTTTTAGCATACTCCTGGGCGATATCCATGCTTTTATCACTTCCGCAATCATCTACTATTATAATCTCTATATCTTTTAAACTTTGATTTATTGCTGAGTCTAAGCACTCTCTTAAATATTTTTCTATATTATATACAGGAATTATTATTGATGCTTTTGGATTATTTATCACTTTTAAGCCTCTTAAATAGATTTTCCCACTGCTTCATCACCACCTCTTTGCTAAATTTATTTTTGACTATCTCTTTGCTTTTTTCACCCATTTTAGCTCTTAAGCTCTCATCTTGCATTAATATTTTTAGTTTATTGGCGTATTCATCTAAATTATTATCTTCTATCAAAAATCCGCTTTTTTCATCTTCTATTATATCGCTTGGGCCTGTGGCGATATCAAAGGCTATGGTTGGCAAGGCATAAGTCCCCGCCTCTATAAGCACCATAGGAAGTCCTTCAAAGTGGCTTGCCATAGCATATATGCTAGCACTTAGATACTCGCTCTCTACATCTTTAGTAAATGGTTTTAAGATTATAGAGTTAGATAAATTTAGATTATCTATCTTAGTTTTTATCTGTTCTTTTAGATCGCCATCGCCTACGATATGTAGTTTCCAATCTTTGAATTCTTTGTTATCTTGAATTAACTTCCAAATATCTATTAAGCGTAGGAAGCCTTTTTCTTTTGATAGCCTACCTACGCTTACAACTAATTTTTGTGAGTAATTAGTATTTAAATTTGAGATATTTGGAATGAAATTTGGGATTATATAAAAATTAGAATTTGGGTATTTTGTTTTAAATTTATCAAGCTCTTGAGAAGAAAGCAATACAAAATTTTGCAAACCATCTAAATTAAAATTCTTATAAATATCAAATTTACCATGAATAAGTTTAATTACAGCACTATTTTTTACAGCAAATTTACCATTGATAAAACTATCACTATTATCGATAATAATATCTGGCTCAATTTTTTTTGCTAATTTTATAAAACGCCTGCTCATTATTTTTATAATTATTCTATTTGCAAATCTAACTAATGGCCTAGCTAATTCACGTAAAATTTTAAAAAATGGGTTTTTTACATTTGACAAGGTGATTTCTTTAATATCAGATAATTTTATTAATTCGATATTTTTACTATAATTAAATACTATATTTTTATTAGCATTAAATATACTAGTTATATAAATTTTATAATTTTTAACAAGCTCATTACTCAAATTCGCTACAACACGCTCCCTGCCGCCAACTATACTTAAATCAGGAACAACTATCAATATTTTCTTCAAATAATACGCCCTCTAAAGTTGGTAAGTAAAATTAATGAGTTAAATCTTACCATATTTTGCTATAATTTGGCACAATTATACATAAAAAAGGCTTAAAATGTTCCATATAGTATTTAGCGCAGATGAAAATTATATCAAATACACAGCGGTGCTTATAAATAGCATTATCAAAAATACAAATTTAAATCTCCATTTCAAAGATTTTTGTCAAAAGCCTACCCCGCAAATGCCACCTAATAGCTCATTTAGTAGCTATGAAAATTTAAATTTCAATGATTTAAGCGCTGAAAATAGAACTGAAGGCTATGTATTTCATATATTAAGCGACCAAATCTCCACCGCCACGCAAAATAAGCTAAAAGCCCTAGAAAAGAGCCTTAATGAGATTTACCCTTGCTTGATTACCACTCATATTTTAAATGATAATGAGTTTTATGATTTTCCAGTTTCTGGGGCGGCGCATAGCAATTTTTTGACTTATTATCGATTAAAACTCAAAAACTATCTCAACCCAAGCGTGGATAGATGCTTATATATAGATTCTGATATGCTCTGCCTTTGCGATTTAAGGGAGCTTTTTGCTATTGATTTAAAAGAGAATATCCTAGCTGCTATCAATGACCCCGGAAGCAAAAAACGCAAAATGAAATATAAACAAAATAACCAAATCATCACCCATAAATTTACAAATGACTACTTCAATGCTGGATTGTTACTCATCAACACAAAGGCTTATATAGAGAATAAAATAGAACAAAAATGCCAATCCCTAGCCCAAAATGCCACCTATATAAAAGCCGCCGATCAAGATCTATTAAACGCTACAATACCAGCAAATAAGCTCTTAAAGCTACCTATTAGCTATAATTTTTCATCCATTAGCTTCTGTTTTGCGATCTGTAAAGATGAGCAAGATCACCGCCTTAACTGCTCTAGGGCTGAGTTTATGCAAAGTTATAAAGAGCCAAAAATCATCCATTATGGCGAAAAGCCTTGGCGGTTTTTAAAAAGCTATACCGATAGCCAAAATCGAAATATCAATGATATTTGGTGGGAGTATGCTGCTAGCACACCAGAGTTTAGAGATGAGCTTATGGCTATGAGAAATGATATAAATGAGTATAAGGTTTTTGCTACTTTAGGCTTTGAGATCTTAAAAGCTTTAAAAAGCATTTTTGGCTATTTTGTGATAAAAAATTTGATAGATAAACCACTAGATAATCTAAATTTAAATAGCGAAATTCCAGATGATATTTTCGGGCTTTGCTGTATTTTAGGCGAGATGATAATACACGCCAAAAGACACAAAAAGAGCGCTCTAAGCGTGATATTAAAAGCTTATAAAATGAAAACCACATTTACCAAATACAACACAAAAAATTTTCTATAAGCTAAATTCAAAACAGAGCCAAATTCCGCACAATTGCGTAAATTCGCAAAGTATTAACTTCTTAAATTCCCAACTTTGCGAATTTTTTAATACTCAATTTTTTAAATTCGCAAAGTTTTGTAAAATATCCTAAAATCCCAAATTCACGCCGCCGCCATCATTTAATTGGTAGTTTGTATCACGACCTTCGCTATATCCTGAGCCAGAACCACCGCCTAATGGCCGACAAATGTAGCCTTCTTTCATTTGGCCATCTATGATCTTAGCATAGCTAAGCTTTGGATCGGCTCTTGTTATCTCGACTTCTCCTACTTTGCTCTCTACTCTCATATCATTTGTGCTTTGCTTTGTGTAGCTATCTTTTAGAGCTTTGCCTTGAGAAAAGCACTCAAATCTCTCGCCTACATTTAAATTTTGTGTAAATACCACTTCTTTCCCATTTACACTAGCGATTTTTAAGGGATAAATAGCGTTTAATATATCGCTTGTTATCTTATCAGCGATTTTTTTATAGGCTTCTTCATTTGATTTTAGATCATCTTTTACGCTTACACTCATTGTAAGAGTATTGCTATATTTTACCTCCCTAGTGGCAAATAAAATCACTTGATAATCCACTGCAAATTCCGCTTTTGTGATATTTTGGCCAGTTAGATTACTATGTTTTGTTCTAGCTTGTGCGGCCTTAATATCAAAAATCATAAGATAATCACTACCAAGAACATTTTTAAGCTTATATATTTCATCGCTATTAGCATTGCTACTTTTAATCAAAGCCTTTTCCATCTCATAGTATCCACCATTATCTCTATCTAGAATATTAAATTTTCTTGATTTAGTTAGATTTGTGATTATATGAGTTTTTAGGTTTTCGCCAAGCCCTCTAGTATCTCCATCACTAGCGTTAAATACCGCTAAGCTTCTTCTTTGCTTATTATCTAAGCCTGGGGCTTTATAGCTTTTGGTAGTTTTTGAGTTTTTTATCTCTACTACTGCTACCCACTTGCCTGTGCTATCTTGATTAGTGCTGATAATCTCATAGCTATCGGCTCTGCCTTTTGTGGCTTTGCTGATATCATTTAGGTAGGTATCTACGATATTTGAGCCACTATTATCGCTTATCGCTTGTGTGTTTGATTTTTTTATAGAGTTTATATTTACACCGCTAATTTTACCGACAGCTTCAACTATTGCGTTATTTATAGCCTCTTCTCTTGTAAGGCCATGCCCTTCTCCCGTAGCTGTTTTGGTGCTAGTGTGAGTTACCACCTCAGCATTTAAAGCGCAAGCCAAAAAAGCAAATATAAATAGATATTTTTTCATACTCTATCCTAGAAATCATCTATCGTATTTACCACTTTTGAGCTTCTTTGAGTAGCCTTAGCCGGTGTAGCGGAATTTGAAGTAGCATTTGAGCCCTTTTTATCTGATATGGCGTTTGTGATATTTAGATAATTAGCATAAGAGTAGTATCTCACTACACCTACATATTCCACGCCATTTTCATCGGTATAATCCCATCTTTTTAGCGTTTGTATCCCACGGATTTGACCTGAAGCTTTTGCTTGTATGGTTTTAGAGACTCTATCTATCATATTTTCTAATGTCTCTTCTTGAATTTGCGTATCACCTGAAAGAATATTTTTTGTCTCTTTTATATTTTGGTTTATTGCCTCGCCTGTCTCTTTCTCATCGCTAAATGATACGCTAGTATTGATAAACTCTATTATAGCCGCATCAGCTTGTGCTGCGGCGGTATCTTTGGCTATACTCTCTTGTCTATCTGCTATTTTGCTATTAGCATCTGGGATATAACCCCAATTTCCATAGCTTAAAATTATAGGCGCACCATTCTCATCATATACTAGCCTAATTCCATACTCTTGTATAAAACCGGCTTTTTCTTTTGGTAGATACTCTACTACTGGCTTACCACCTTTTGCTTTTATGAGTGAAGAGGTTTTATTTTTCATATCTTTTGCGATTTGTCTAGTTTTATCACTCATTACAGCGATAACACCAATTCTATAATTACCCCTTTTTGTCTGTGTTACAACCGTTTTTACCGGCACCAATCCACTCATATTGCCAAAGGCTTTTGTAACGATATTTTTAGTAAATTCATCTTTTAAAAGCTCTTTTTTTCTCACCTCTTCTAGCCCTTGGCTATCTACACCTAGATCATTTAAAGCCCTATTTAATTCAGCACCCGCTAGCTGCGTTAGCTGATCAAAAATTTGAGAGATAGCCCCGCCTTTTGGCAACTCTTCGAATTCCCTAGCGTTGTCTGATTGATCTGCTTTGTATCTGCTTATGCTACTTGTAGCTATCCTACCAAAGGCATCTTTGACAAACTCACCTTGTAAATTTAATAGAGCTCTATTATAGGCATTTTGTAAAGATTTAGCAAAGCTTTTATCAGTTGGGCTTAGCGTTACTTCGCTAACTCCGGTATAAAATGTCTTGCCATCTTTTGTGATGCCATACTCTATACCAAATTCATCCTTAAACTCATCAAAAAAATCTTCTACGCTTTTAGGCGTTATATCTTGCGTGCTAGCATCGCTTAATTTGTTTTGGATATCCACATCGGCTTGAGTTATCTCATTAGCCTTATCCCCCATCCCAAAAGCCAAAGCCGCACAAACTGCCATTGATAATAGTATCTTTTTCATCTCTTATCCTTTATAATATCTTACCAAGTTACGCTATCGCTAGAGCCGGCTTTATTGATTATCTTTTCATCCTCCCAATACACTAGACCCGAATTCAGATCAGTCAAACCAAGTAAAAATAGATATTCAACCTTTGTTTTGCCGTTGCTTAATCTTATATTATCTTGACGAATTTTACCAAATAGCGAAAAATCAGGCGAGATTAGAGTTCCCTTTTTGGCTATTGTTTTTTGATTAAATTCATCATTACCCCTTAGCTCTCTGACATCTTCGCTCATACTATCAAGCGCCCCACCAGATGCCACCGCAGAAGTAAGCACAAACTTACCTGATCTTCTCATAGCTTGAGTGATTTTCCTAGTTAGTTTATCAGTATCTAGCCTAAGAGCCGTATCATTGACTACTCTTCCTATCGCTACAACTTTTCTGACCCCTGGCTTTTGATTAGCAAATGCCGGATCACTAAGCAAGCTATTTATCATAGTCTCAGCCGCTAACTCAAAATCCTCATTGCTTAACCCAAGGGTAATAGTATCACCTTGATTGACTTTGCCACTATTATCTGTATAAAATGGCTGATTAGTACATCCACTAAGCAACAAAGTTGCCGCCACCACACTCATTAAAGCTAATTTTCTCATCTTATAACCCCTTTGTAGTTAGATAAATTTTAAAACTTTTAGCTCTTTTGTCTTGAGCTAGTTTATTGATAGAGATTTGGCGATTAGCATTAAGACGCAAAACCTTATAGCTCTCATCGATCGAATTTCTAAGCTCAAATCCACTCTCATCTAGCCAAATCACCTTATACGCCACATCCATTTCAGAATTACTTTTTAAAATAACTTGAAACTCCAATAACCCAAGATCATTAAATCTGTGATTGATACCTTGGACTATATCCCTATCTATCGCCTCTAGGCTTACTAAATTCGAGTTATAGCCATTATCCCCTAAGACTATATCGCTATTACCAGCACAGCCAAACAGCATAGCACATATCAAAAACATTGCTAATTTTTTCATATTTCACCTCTGTATTATAATGGATTTTACCATATCTTTATTTGATGATCGTAGCCAGATCAACGCATCTTTGCTCTTATCTATCTTATCACTAACTATGATTTTACCACTACTATCTTTGATTGTATATGAGCCTTTATTTTCTACCATAGCGATACTAGCTATTTTCGGTAGAGTTTGCCACACTCTTATATCAGCTTTATTTGTTGCTGAAAGCAAAAAAGTTGTAGCCAAAGACGCTACCCCACCAACCTCACTAGCCACGACGGCACTAGTTGTGGATTTGATAGCGCCTGATAATATAGATTTCGTGATGATCCAAGGAAGCTCTATCTTAAACTCACTAGCAAAAATATTATCAAAATTACTAATTTGAGTCGCCTTAACCCCATTTATGCTTATATCTTTATAACTAAAATCACGCTTTTTAAGCATCGGCAAAGATAAACTCAAAGTTGCCACCCCATCGCTAATAATATATGGAATATTCATAGCAAATTCATTTTTTATAGTCCCAAGGCCATCTTCATAAGCTAAAAATATATATTTTTTGCCCTTAGATTTTACATTTTTGGCTCTAGTTTGTAATCTTTGATTTATAGCTGATATCGCTTTATTTTTAGGATTAGCGATAGCTATTTCACGGAATTTATCTGCCGAATTTTTATAATCCTTATCTAAATAGAAAAAGACAGAAGCCGCATAAGTAGCATATGGATTGATGAAATTTTCACTAGTTTTAAACTCCTTAAAAAGCCTAGAATACTCATCATATACTAATTTAGTATTTTTTAAATTCTTTTTGTAATTTGGATCGCTTTTTTGTTTCTCTAGCTCCTCTTTGGCCGCTTGGATCTGTGGAGCGAAATACTCCTTAGCCATATCTTGACGAATTAAAGCACGATTAAACTCCACTCTAGCATTTTCAAAGTCATTTAAACTCATAAAATTCAGTCCCTTATAGAGATTTACCATTATTCTCTCATACAAATTTCCATCATAATCACTAAATGTATCATTTAAAAGTATCCCTACAAGGTTTCTAGCTATCTTATTGCCTGTACTTTCTAAATCTACATCATATTTATACTTATCTTCAGCAATATCCAAAAGCTCATTGCTAAGTGCGAATTCCTGACAAACTCTAGCTATTGAAGCAGCATTTATAGCAGTATATATCGGATCTTTATTATTTTTAGCCTTTTGAAGCTCATTTTCAAAGTAACTTTGATCGCAGTTATTAACCCCAAATTTGCTTATATAATCATCAGGTGTAACAGCGATAGAAAGGGCATTTGGCACAGCACAACCACTAAATCCAAGCAATATAATCCAACACAAAAGAGCAACTCTAATCATAGATAACCTAATTTTGAATTTTATTATTAAATTGTCGCAAAATATAATTAATTAATGGTAAATTATATATTAAATTTACATTAATTATTTATATTACTTTTGTTATATATCTTTAGATTTAAGCGGGTGAATTTAAATCAAATTTAAAATTCCAAGTATCCTACCCATATCAATATCAAAGCCCAAAACCCTAGCCCCAAGCAACCCATCAACTACCAAAATTATAGGCAACACCAGCATTAATTCTATCTTTGAGCCAGTCTTGATAGCATAATTTTTCGGTAAAATTCTAGCTATAAATCCCCTTTTAAAAGGATAGAAATACCCACGAATCCCACTAGGCGTCAGCATATCACCCAAATGATGCATAATCATCCCAAACCCAATCGCCCCAAGCCAAATATAACCAAAAATCCCCCACGCCACAAAGAGCAAAATCGGTATAAAAAGAAAATGCGTAGGCCCCCTATGGTCAAAAAATGTCGCCGTTACCCCAGAAACCAATGGAAACTTCTTAGAGATAAAGCTCCTAGGCTCATCAATATCAGGTAGCACACTCCCAAGTAAAATCAAACCAAATATATAAACCCTATCCACACTACCCAAATCCACAGCACTCACAAATCCCATGCCACCAAGCGCCCCGATAGCCAAATGCGTCCTAAAAGTCATATTTTACCCCAAATTCAAGATATCACGCCCAATCCAAAGCCCCAAAACTCCAGCCAAAAGCACACCAAAACTAAATATAAACGAAAGCTTAAAATAATCCAAAATTCTAATTCTCACACCATGTAATCTCAAACTAGCAAGCCACAAAAGCGTAGCTAGCGATCCAATCGGCGTAAGCTTAGACCCGATATTACACCCAAGCAAATGCGCATATATCAGCCCACTATCAGCCCCAAGCTCCCTAAGCGCCAAATCCCCTAGCATCACCATCGGCAAATTATTTATAATCGCAGATCCCACGCTAGATAGTGTCGCCACCCCAAGCATCGAAGCCAAGCTATCTAAATTTGCGATACTCTCAAAGCCCAAACGCAAAAGCTCCAATCCACCAGCCTTACCCACGCCATAAACCATCACAAAAAGCCCCACACTAAATACCACAACCCCAAATGGCGCTCTTTTAAATAGCTCAAATTTACCGCTCTTTTGCATCATTATAGCTATCACCGCTACAATCAAGATATATCCACTTACAGGCACTCCCATCGCCCCAAATACCGCACTCCCAACAGGCAAAGACAAAAGCAAAACAATACAAGCTATAAACCCACTCTTGCTAATTTGCCTATCTGGCAAAGCAAATTCAAGCACCATAGGCAACCGCCTACCAAGCACCACCCAAAAGAGCACACACGCCGCTAAAAAAGCAGATAATTGCGCCACAATCATAGAGCCAAAATACTCACCAAATGAGATATCAAAGATATTAACACTAATTATATTTGTAAGATTAGAAATACTCAAAGCATTTGAGCCAAAATCACTCAAAAATCCAAAAAATATTAAAAACGCAACCAAAGGCGCCATCACAGCACCCTTCTCACCCTTACCAAAGAGCGCAAACACCAAAGGCGTAAGGATCAAAATCGCCCCATCATTTGCCAAAAATGTAGCCAAAAACAGCCCAAACACCATCATAATAGCAAAAAATTTAAATCTATTGATCCTATACCCACGATCAGCGCACATTGATATAATTTTCGTAGCCAAACTATCGAAAAACCCTATCTTCTCAAAAGCCATAGCGATGATTATAAGCCCCACTAAAACCAAAGTCGAGTCCCACACCATCGCCAAGACTCTCAAAGCGTCCATAGTGCTCACCACACCAAAAGCCAAAGCACATAACGCCCCAGCCACCGCACTTAGCCACACCGGCAGCCCAAATGGCCTAGCGTAAATTAGCACCATAGCAATAGCGAAAATCCCAAACGCCATCTAAATTTATTTAGCCCTCATATCAATCACATAGCGAAACTCCCCAGAGCCATTTGTGAGCTTCTCATATACTTCATCGATTTGCGATGGCGATACTATTATAGTTTCAGGGTAAATTTCATTTTCAAGCGAAAAGTCCATCATCTCTTGCGTCTCTTTAATCCCACCAATGAGTGAGCCATATACCTTTTTACCAGCTTTAAATACTAGATCTATTATGCTCACACTAGGCGCCTGTGAATACGGCGGCAATCCCACGATAGCCAGCTCTCCGCCATATTTGAGCAGATCTATATAAGCTCCCACATTATAATTAGTCGGTATAGTAGATATGATAAGATCAAATCTCTCATTAACTATATTTTTATCATTTGTAGTATAGAAATTACTAACCCCAAGCTCCATAGCTTGAGATTTTTTCTTATCATTTCTAGCAAAGACACTAACACTAGCCCCCATCTTAACAGCATATTTCACAGCCATCATCCCAAGACCGCCAAATCCAGCCACACCGACCCTATCACCAGCTTTTATCTTAGAAAATTTAAGTGGTGAATATGTAGTTATCCCAGCACACAAAAGTGGCGCTACCTTATCTAATGGCGCATTTTTTGCCACTTTGATGGCAAATTTCTCACTCACAACTATATTATTAGAGTATCCGCCATATGTATTCTCACCACCATGAAAGCAATCACTAGAATTATAAGTATAAATAGTCTTACCACGCTCACAAAACTGCTCCATACTAGCCTTACACGCATCGCACTCTCCACAGCTATTTACCATACATCCTACCCCAGCATAATCCCCAACTTTAAATTTACTCACATTTTTACCCACAGCGACCACTTGACCAGCTATCTCATGACCAGGCACGCATGGATAAATAGTCCCGCCCCACTCATCTCTAGCCGTGTGAATATCGCTATGACATATCCCGCTATACAAAATTTCAATCAAAATATCCCCATCACCTAAGCTATGGCGAGTGAATTCAAAAGAGCTAAATTTAGAATCCTTTGATTGCAACGCATATCCCTTAGCAGGGATTCTATCTGTGAAAATACTCATCTCATCTCCTTTAATAAATTTGCCAAATTCTAACCAAAATTATTAATATTTTAGTTAAATATCACAAATTCCCACTTTTTATTTTTACCTACTTTTAACGGCGTAGCAAAGCCATGCCTAAAGTAGCAAACTATTTTAACTCCGCACGGCAACAAAGTCGCCGTTTGCGGCAGGGAGTTACACTCCCTTGACCCACCTAAAGCCCCGCAAGCGGGGTTACCCATTTTTAACTCCGCACGGCAACAAAGTCGCCGTTTGCGGCAGGGAGTTACACTCCCCCCGCCCACCTAAAGCCCCGCAAGCGGGGTACCCCTTCCCACTTAAAAAAGAAATTTCTTTAAAAAACTCAAATCCGCAAAAAAAGCAAATTTCTCCAAAATTTCAAATTCACAAAAAAAGCAAATTTCTCCAAAATTTCAAATTCACAAAAAAGAAAATTCAAATTTCATTAATATTTTAAATCTACTAAAAACTAAAAAATCTTAATGCGAATTTAAGTATTAAAAAATAATTTCTCTAAAATCTCAAATTCAAAACTAAAAATAAATTCAAAAAATTAAATTTTATAAATTTATCGCAAATATTAGCTTTGGCTTTAGCGAAGTAAAGCGGTGAAAAACATTAAATTTAAATCATTAATCTTATAATTTTGATTACTATATTTTATTAAAAATTTTTTTGAGTTTTTAATAAAAATAATAAAAATAATAAAAATAATAAAAATAATAAAAATAATAAAAATAATAAAAATAATAAAAATAATAAAAATAATAAAAATAATAAAAATAATAAAAATAATAAAAATAATAAAAATAATAAAAATAATAAAATGAATTTAAATTATGATTTTTGGATTTTGGTTAGTGGATTTTAAAAGCATAAAAAAAGGGAGCCTAACCATAAATGGCTAAGCTCCCCAAGAGATTTAAACCCTAATTATATTAGAAGTTATATCTAGCTTCAAATCTTAGGTGTTTAGCATCATCTTCATTGTTGTCTCTATCAATGTATGAATACCAAGTTTTGAAGTTAAGTTTTTTGCTATATTTATAATCTACTCTAGCTACTGCTTCATAAGCATCTGTGTAGTCACCTTCATTATCATATCTAGCACCTACATAGTCAGCACCTACTCTTACTTTGTCAGCAAATGTATAGCCAGCAGTTACGAAGTAGATACTTTGATCAGCACCGATCAATGTATAGTCTAGTAGATCCTCACCAGCTGTGATGAAGCCACCTTGGTCTTCAAGTGAGATTAGAGAAGCGCCATCGCCTTGAGTATTGATATTTACATATCCTACGCTACCATCGAAGCCAAATGCTTTAGCACCAGCTTTAACAGCTAAGAATTGAGCATCGTCTAAATCTACATTTCGACTTAAAACACCATCTTCCCAATAGCCAACTTTGCTAGCCCATACGCTTGAGCCAGCATATTGAGCTTGCAAGCTTAGGTCAGCGCCACCTAGGTTAGCTCCTAGTGTTACATCAAGAGCGTATAGTTGAGCTACGCTATCTAGAGCTGCATACCATGCTTGGAAGCTTACTGGATCATATGAGCCGATAGCAGCTACACCATATAGGTTTCTATCATATACATACTCATTATTATTATTACCAATTACTATACCTTGACTTCTGCCTTGGTCATCTACATAATATCTTGTACCCATATCACCATCAGTGCTTTGTAGGTTATCAAATGCTATAGCAGCTAGAGTCAGACCGCTGATATCGCTATTAAGAACTTTGATACCAGTACCTACCATATCATCAGTGAAGAATGTACCTAGGACTTGGCGACCAGCTTGGATAGTTGTGTTACCTGCTGTATATCCTAGATAGTATTGGCGGACATTGAATGTTTGACCATATTCTTCATTACCAACATCTTGTGAGCCTACTTTGGTGTTAGCGTCTCTTCTCTCACCAGATGCATCACGGCTATCATATCTAAAGCCGATAACACCAAAGAAGTTATCATCTAGTGCAGCTTTGAAATTTGCATCTGTTGTAAATCTGTGGTAGTTCTTTGTAGTGCTTGTAGTGTTGGTTGTAGTGTTTTTGCTATCATATCTATATCTTGCATAGCCTGATACATCTACATTTTTAATAGCTTCTTCAAGTGATGCAGCACTTGCTACGCTTGAAAGAGCACCTGCAGCTACAATAGCAGCTAAGCTTAGTTTAACTAATTTCATTTTGTCTCCTTGTAAAAAATAGGTTTAGAATTGTAATGATTTTTTACTTAATGTTTACTGAAATTTTGCCAAATTATTACCGACTATTTACCGAAATTCAATGAAAAATCCAAAGGTATGAAATCATCGTTTATCATAGATTGGCTTGGATTTATTTAGTGATTTAGGATATTATGGGAATTTGAGATTTTAGAGAAATTATTTTTTAATACTTAAATTCGCATTAAGATTTTTTAGTTTTTAGTAGATTTAAAATATTAATGAAATTTGAATTTTCTTTTTTGTGAATTTGAAATTTTGGAGAAATTTGCTTTTTGCGGATTTGAGATTTTTAAAGAAATTTCTTTTTTAAGGGAGAAGGGGAGCGCTTTTTGGCAGCCGCTACCCCTTCCCCCTTAACAACCCCTAACCCCCTGGAAAAGCCTTTCAAAGTTGCTGCGCTAGGCGCAGATTTATACCATTTTTATTAAAACTCTTCGAGCTTTAATAAAAATTATTTTAGGGATAATATGAATTTAAATTTTTATTTTTAACTCTTTAAATTTTATAATAAAAATTTTATATTTTTTAGAAATTTGAATTTTGAATTTATTTTTCTTTTTTGTGAATTTAAATTTTTTGAAATATGAGAGAAATTTAAATTTTTCTTTTTTTAAGTGGTAAGGGGAGCGCTTTTTGGCAGATGAGTAGCGTAACAGCAACAACGATGTAAATCATCGTTTGCGACGCTACGAAAGATAGCAACACCTTAGCTTCCCCCTTAACAACCCCTAACCCCCTGGAAAAGCCTTTCAATGGGTGGCCTCGCCACGGATTTTTATAGGGTGCCCCATTTGATTTCGCAAGATTGAGCAAAGCACACTTTTTGACTAAATTTCGCATAGGATTATAAAACTTTGTTAAAAAAGGTCTAATAAAGTTTAATGATAATAAAAATAAAATTATTTGAGATTAAAAATTTAAAGATGATTGATAAAAATATGATTGAAATTTAGTGGCGGACAGAGAGGGATTTGAACCCTCGAAGCCCGATTAAGACTTGCACCCTTAGCAGGGGTGTGGTTTCAGCCGCTCACCCATCTGTCCTAAAAAGAAGTGGAATTATACTAATTTTAGACTTAAAGGCTACTTAAATTTGGCTTAGTATCCTTTGGGTTATCTCTTTGGGGTTATTGGATGCGTATATAGGTCTGCCAACTACGATAAAATCGGATTTATTATCTAGGGCTGTAGTTAGGTCGGCTACTCTTTTTTGGTCGGCGTTTTCTTCGCCAAATGGGCGAATTCCTGGTGTTAGGGTGATGAAGTTATCATTAGTAACAGATTTGATAGCTAGGCTCTCATAAACAGAGCATACCATACCATCTAAGCCCGATTTGTAGGATATTTGAGCCATATTGATAACACTTTGATTGATACTAGAATTATAAATGGATTTAAACTCACTCTCATCAAAGCTAGTCAAAGCTGAAACAGCCAAAACCAATGGCCTTTTAGGGAGCGAATTTAGCCTATCCATAACCGCTTTCATAGCGATTTGGCCGGCACTTGCGTGGATATTTATCATATCTACGCCAAGTGATGAGATGACTTCACACGCATCGGCCATGGTATTTGGGATATCATAAATTTTAAGGTCTAAAAATATCTTAAAATCGCTAATATTTTTTAGCTCTTCTATGAATTTAACCCCATCTCTAAGGTAAGCTCTTAACCCAACTTTAAGCCACAGATCTAGCCCTTTTAGCTCCTTAGCAAGGGCTAGGCAATCATCTTTTTTAGCCATATCTAATGCTACACAAAGCTTCATCTATTTATCCTTTGCGATTGCGTCTAAAACGCCATTTATAAGCTTGATAGAAGATTCTGATGCTAACTCATTAGCTAAGATTACGGCTTCGTTTATAGCGATGGCTAGGTCTATATCGCTATATTTCATCTCATAAGCCCCAAGGCGTAGAATCTGCCTTTCTACTATGCCGATTTGATCTAGCTTCCATTTGCCAAGGTAGTTATTAAGCAAGTTATCGATATTATCAATATTATCTAAAACGCCGTTATATAGGCTGATTGTGAAGTTTTTTTGGTCGTTTCGGATCTTCTTTTCTTCTAAGAACTCATCGCTAAATTGCTCCATCTGACTACCCATCTCTTTGGCGTAGAGCAAGCTTACTACGCACTGCCTTACTTGATGTCTAGTAGCCATTTTAAGCCTTTAAATTTTCATATAAATTTATCATTTCTATTACATTTGACATAGCTTCAAAGCCTTTATTACCAGCTTTTGAGCCGGCTCTTTCGATAGCTTGGTCTAGATTATCTACGGTTAAGACGCCAAATGTTACAGGTTTAGCATATTTTAGCGTTATGTTGGCTATACCTTTTGTGGTTTCAGCGCTTACATAATCAAAATGCGGTGTAGCGCCACGGATCACAGCACCCACGCAAACTACAGCATCGAATTTGCCACTTTCTAAGGCTTTTTGAAGTGCCATAGGAATCTCAAAAGCCCCAGGAACTAAAATCAATGATAAATTCTCATCTCTACCGCCATGGCGTAAAAATGAGTCCCTAGCGCCCTCGCTTAATCTATCTGTGATTATGTGATTAAATCTAGCTTGGATTATAGCTATTTTTTCATCTCCTTTTAGAGATAATCTACCTTCTAAAATATTCATAAAAACTCCTTAAATAAATTTCAACATTATTACACTAAAAATTATTAAAAATAGATAAACCGCCTTTGGGATAGTGAATTTCTCACCATTAAATACTACTCCCACGGCCACAGCGCCAACAGCACCTATACCAGTCCATACGGCATACGCCACAGACATGGAAAATTCATTCATAGCAAAGCCAAGCAAGGATATAGAACCACCAAAAGCAATTATCAAAGATATAAAATAAAATATCTTAGCAATGCTCTTGCTTTTTGCCATTTGATTTAGAGCTGCCACGCCTAAAACTTCGCAAAATCCAGCAACCAAAAGAGCAAGACTATATATCACGCCTCACTCCTTTTAAGCCCTAATACACCGATAATTATAAGCAAGATAAATAGAATTCTAATAAAGCTTATACTCTCGTTATTAAAGTAGTTTGTCACAATCTCAGCCCCTACTATAAATATAGTCCCAAAGCCGATAAACATAGTATATGCCACACTCGCACTAAGGTATCTAAAACTAAGCATAAAAGATGAAAAACTACAACAGATCAAAAGAGCCGTAGCGATCCATTCAAGCGTGGTATTAGCGTGTTTAAGCCCATACGCCCATCCGCACTCAAAAGTCGCCCCCAAAATCACCCAAAAAAAGCCCTTATTACTCACCTAAGGCGTCCTTGATCCTTTTGATCTCGTCTAAATTTGCTTTAAGGGCTTCAAGATTTAGCATATTTGGCCCATCGCACATAGCCTCACATGGATTAATATGCGTTTCATAGAAAAATCCATCCACACCCACAGCGGCTGCTGCCCTAGCTAGATATGGCACAAATCTGCTATCGCCACCACTTGTAGCGCCGTTTGCACTTGGCATTTGAACGCTATGAGTAGCATCGAAAACAACAGGCGCAAACTCTCTCATAATAGGCAAACTTCTCATATCCACTACTAAATTTCCATAACCAAATGTAGAGCCTCTCTCACATAAAAATACCCCATTATCCCTAGCAACTTCATAGCCAAATTCACTCACGCCACGAGTCTCTAAGACCTTTTTAACGCTATGTTTCATCGCATCAGGGCTTAGGAATTGACCCTTTTTGATATTTATCATAGCTTTGGTTTTGGCTGCTGCTACTAGCAAATCTGTCTGGCGGCATAAAAATGCTGGTATCTGTAGGGCATCTGCTACTTGCGCTGCGGGCTGGGCTTGATAACTTTCGTGGATATCGGTTAGGATTTTAAAGCCAAATTCCCTTTTAACCTCATCTAAGATTTTTAGCCCATTTTCAAGCCCTGGGCCTCTAAAGCTACTAATGCTTGTGCGATTGGCCTTGTCAAAACTAGATTTAAAATAAAAATCTATCCAATCTAAATTCGCTATCTCTACTAAATTTTGTGCTACTTTAAAGACCAAATCCCTGCTCTCGATGACGCAAGGTCCAGCTATTAATATCATATTTATCCTTTGGAATTTAATTTTAATGGGTAATTATAGCCAAATATTGCTAAAGCTATTTAATATTTCAAAAAATAGTCTTGAATTTGGCTAATATCATCTGTTTTAATCAAAGATAACATAAGCAAAACTCTAGCTTTTTGCGGATTTAGCTCTTCAGCACTGATAAAGCCAAGAGATTTTTTCTCACTATTTAAAGCGACTCGCCCTTGCGAAATTCGTGAGCTTACAACGACTTTAAGCCCTTGGCTTATCAGCTCTTTTAGGGCTTTTTCGTGATCTTCGTGGATACTTCCAGCGCCACTTCCAGCTATTACTAACCCCTTTGTCCCATTAGCAAAAAGCGCCTTAGCCGCTACGGCGTTGCCATCATTTGAGTAGCTATACAAGATATCTACCTTTGGTAAATTTGATATTTGGCTTATATCAAATGGGGTGTTTGTGGTGTGAGCTTTGGTAATGGCACTATAAAAATAGGCCTTGCCATCTACCATATAGCCCAAATCACCAAAATCAGGCGATGAAAAGGCGTCTAAATTTAGGGTATGAGTTTTTGTTACACCCCTAGCGCTTAGGATTTTATCATTCATTGTTACCATAACGCCTTTAAATTTAGACTCTTTATTGGCTGCTAAGGCTACTGCGTTATATAGATTTTTAGCCCCATCAGAGCTTACGCTATTTGATGGTCTCATAGCACCTACTAAAATCACAGGCTTATGGCTTTTGATAGTTAAGTGTAAAAAATAGGCCGTCTCTTCCATAGTGTCAGTCCCGTGAGTTATCACAACTCCATCAAAATCACTATCTAAAATTTGGTTAATCTCTTTAGCAAGTTTAAGCCAAATTTCATCACGCATATTAGCGCTATCGATATTTGAAATTTGCTTGGTAGTTATGGTGGCTAGATCTTCAATCCCCTTAACTCCACTAATCAAATTCTCAACACTCAAACCCCCAACACTATATCCAGTAGTAGCAACGCAATCTTCAATGCTACTAACAATTGTCCCACCAGTGGCTAAAATAGCGATTTTTGGCTTTGCTTGCGCCATATCAGCTCCTATAAAATAGATATAAAAATAACAATAGCTCTCTAAATTTCACCCTTTAATCACCTTTGATAAGCGACCAAAATCCCAGCTCCTATAATCATTATAATCCCCAAAAACGCCAAAGAACTAGGCAAAGAATCACCCAAAATTAACCCAAAAATCATACTAAAAACTACATCACTATAACCTACTGCTGCGACTACGCCGGCTTTTTTGCTTGCTGCGTAAGCTTTGGTAAGATAAATTTGAAATGCCGTAGCCAATAATCCCATAATAACTATCATAACCCAACCATTTAAGCTAGGCATCACAAATGGACTAATCAAAAAATCCAAATTTGGCCTATAATAAAAACTCCCAACAATCATGGATAAAAGCGGCATAGCACTCCCACAAATCATAAAAGACAAAACAATCGCCCTAGTATCATAATGCTTTCTAAGCCCCCTAATGCTCGTATATGCCATCGCCGCACCAATACCGCTAATCAATCCTATATACTCATCTTTACTAACTCCAAGAGTCGGCTCAACAATAAATAAAATTCCAATAAACCCAATAAAAATAGCAAACCAACTAAGATAATTAAGTCTCTCTTTAAATAAAAAAGCCGCAAAAAGTGCGGTAAAAATCGGACTAGTTTTAGAAAATGTAAAAGCTGTAGCCAAATCTATATGAGCAATATTATAAAAAAACGCATATAGCCCGATAGTGCCTATAATGCCACGAAATGCCAAGAGCCAAAATTTGCCCCCAGTTTGATGAAGTGGCTTTTTATATATCATCAAGATGATGAGAAATAACCCTATGATATTACGGAAAAATACAATCTCAATAGAGTTAAGCTCACTGCTTAAAAGCTTAGATAAAGCCCCAGTCCCAGCAAAAAGCATAGAGGCAATAAGCATATAATATATACCTAAATGTCGGATTAAAAATTTATTATAACTCATTTTTTGACTTGTGAATTTGAATTTAATTTAGTTTGTAATATTAATATAATTTACTGAATTTAAAATAAATATTTAAAAAATTTATAAATTTTTAGATAAAAAATAGAGATTTTAAAATGCCACGGAAGAGCAGATCCGTGGCATAAAAAAGGAGTAAAAACAAATCAGTTAATAGTAAAATTATATAACTGATTTGGTAAATACTCAGCCAAGAGAGTTAAATTTAATTTAACTCATCGCTATAATCAGCTGCGGCTAAGCGTTTTAATTGTCTATATCGTCGCTTAGCGTCGTTTAGGTTTTTAGCAAATAGCTCATCTGCGTGACTAGGATTGATCTTTTTAAGCGAGTTATAACGAACTTCGTTTAATAAAAACTCTTCATATCTATCCCAATTAGGCTCTTTGGATGTAATTTTAAGCGGATTTTTGCCTTGAGCTAATAGACTTGGATCATAGATATATGTAGGCCAATATCCACAAGCTGTGGCTAACTCCGCTTGCTCTCCTGACATAGTAAGGCCACCTTTGATACCATGAGCTATACATGGAGAATAGGCTATTATAAGACTTGGGCCATCATATTCTTCAGCTGCGGTGATAGCTTTTATCACATTTGCTTGACTAGCGTTTAGATTGATTTGGGCTACAAAGATATTACCATAAGTCATTGAAATTTGGCCTAAATCTTTCTTTTGGACTGCTTTGCCACTAGCGCTAAATTGTGCTACTGAGCCACTTCGGCTAGATTTTGAGCTTTGGCCACCTGTGTTTGAATAAACCTCTGTATCAAGGACTAAAACATTGACATTTTCACCACTTGCTAATACATGATCCAAACCGCCATATCCGATATCATAAGCCCAGCCATCGCCACCAATGATCCATTGTGATTTTTTAGCTATGTATTGTTTAAGGCTTAAAAGCTCTTTTGCCCCTTCGAAATTTGAATTTGCTTCAAGTAGTGGGACTAAGGTATCTCTAATATTTTGGGTAGCTATTCTATCATTTTTATTAGCTAACCAGTCATTATATAGCGCTGCTATAGCATTTGGGGATTTGTCTTTGGTATTTAGCATTATGCTCTCTACTCTATTGCGGATAGTTTGCATAGCTATCTCCATACCCATACCAAACTCGGCATTATCTTCAAATAGCGAATTCGCCCATGCTACGCCGTTGCCTGTTTTATTAGATTTTCTATATGGTGATGATGGTGCTGACCCGCCATAAATAGAGCTACAACCAGTCGCATTAGCTATCATTAATTGCTCGCCAAATAGCCTTGTAACTAGCGTGATATATGGCGTTTCACCACATCCTGGACATGCGCCGTGGAATTCAAATAAAGGTTGAGCAAAGCCAGAGCCTTTGACGCTTTGTTTGTTCATTAAATCATCTTTATAGACAACTTTTTTAAATAGATAATCTGCGTTTTCTTGTTCGCCTTTTTCTATTTCGCCATTTAGCGGCACCATTACTAGGGATTTTTCTTTGCTTGGGCACTCATGGGCACATAGCTCACAACCGGTACAATCTAATGGGCTTACTTGAATTTTGTATTTTAATCCTGTTAGCTCTTTGCCTTTAGCGTTGATCGCTCTATCTTTGACACCTTGTGGGGCATTTGCCATCTCATTTTCATCTATCAAAAACGGCCTAATAACAGCATGTGGGCATACAAAAGCACATTGATTACACTGGATACAATTCTCCTCTATCCATTTTGGCACCATCACACCTACGCCACGCTTTTCAAATTCAGTAGTCCCAGACTCAAAAGAGCCATCTTCATACCCTACAAAGGCTGAAACAGGCAAATAATCCCCACGAGCAGCATTCATAGGTTTAGCGATATTTTCTACAAAATCACTACCTTTATATTTATCCTCTTTTATATCATCGCTTAAATTTAT
Organism: Campylobacter lanienae NCTC 13004; assembly: GCF_002139935.1. Taxonomy (NCBI): domain Bacteria; kingdom Pseudomonadati; phylum Campylobacterota; class Epsilonproteobacteria; order Campylobacterales; family Campylobacteraceae; genus Campylobacter; species Campylobacter lanienae. The sequence goes on from NZ_CP015578.1 coordinate 1,268,705, forward strand.
CCAGCTTGGATCAATATCTATTTTGACTAACTCACTAGCACCCTCATCGATGGCTTTGTAGTTCATCTCTACAATTTTATCACCTTTTTTGTGATAGGTTTTGTAGGCGTATTCTTTCATATATTTTCGCGCTTCTTCATAGTCAATTATACCTGAAAGCTTGAAAAATGCCGATTGCATAATGGTATTTGTGCGATTTCCTAGGCCTATTTCATAGGCTAATTTTGTAGCATTTAGTATATAGAAATTCGCATTTTTTTGCGCTAAAATGCGTTTAACTCTATTTGGGATTTTCTCTATTGTTTTTTGAGCATCCCAAATGGAATTTAACAAAAATGTCCCCCCATCTCTTAAACCATCTACAACATCATAAATATCCAAATACGCCGCCACAGAACAGGCTATAAAATGCGGATTTGATACTAGATATGTAGAGCGGATAGGATTTTTGCCAAATCTTAGATGGCTTCTAGTATAGCCGCCGGATTTTTTGCTATCGTAAGCAAAATATGCTTGAGCATATAGATCTGTTTTATCGCCGATAATTTTGATTGAGTTTTTATTTGCTCCAACCGTACCATCAGCTCCAAGCCCATAAAATAAACACTCTATACAATCTTCATCACTTAGTGAAATTTTATCTCCTACTGCTAGTGAAGTAAATGAGACATCATCTACTATACCAACTGTAAATCCATCTTTAGGCGTAGGTGAATTTAAATTTTCATATACTGCTAACATTTGAGCTGGATCGACATCTTTTGAGCTTAGGCCATATCTTCCACCTACTATAATCGGGGCATTCTCTTTGCCATAATATGCGGATTTGATATCTAAATATAGTGGCTCACCAAGGCTTCCTGGCTCTTTGGTGCGGTCTAAAACGGCTATCTTTTCTACTGATTTAGGCATCACATCAAACATATATTTAATGCTAAATGGTCTATATAGATGGACTTTTAGCACGCCTACTTTTTCGCCTTTGGAATTTAGATAATCCACAACTTCTTCAAGCGTTTGAGTAACTGAACCCATCGCTACAATCACTCTAGTGGCATCTTTAGCGCCATAATATACAAATGGTGCGTAATTTCTACTAGTAACCTTAGATATCTCACTCATATAATAAGCCACAATATCAGGGATAGCATCATAAAATTTGTTTGTTAGCTCCCTAGTTTGAAAATATATATCATCATTTTGAGCCGTTCCTCTGATTTTTGGATTTTCGGGATTCATAGATGTGCGTCTAAACTCTTCAACTGCCTCTTTATCAAGCAATCTATCAAATACACTATAATCCATCACTTCGATTTTTTGAATTTCATGGCTAGTTCTAAATCCATCAAAAAAATGTAAAAACGGCACCCTACCTTTAATCGCACTAAGGTGAGCTACCCCCGCTAGATCCATAACTTCTTGGACTGACCCAGTAGCAAGCATAGCAAATCCAGTCTGCCTACAAGCGTATATATCTTGATGATCGCCAAAAATTGATAAGGCTTGAGCCGCCAAAGATCTAGCTGCGACATGGATCACGCCTGGTAGCATTTGGCCTGCGATTTTATACATATTTGGAATTTTAAGCAATAGCCCTTGAGCTGCTGTAAATGTAGTAGTTAATGCTCCAGCTTGAAGGCTACCATGTACCGTACCGGCCGCACCGGCTTCGCTTTGCATCTCGACTACTTTAACAGGCATCCCAAAGAGATTTTTCTTGCCTTCACTTGCCCATATATCCACATAGTCTGCCATAGGTGAGCTAGGCGTAATAGGATATATCCCAGCAACTTCTGTAAAAGCATAAGAGGCGTAAGCTGCTGCTTCGTTGCCATCCATGGTTTTCATAATTTTGCTCATATTTTTCCTTTCTAAGCTTAAATTCTATTTATAAAATAAAATTTAAAAACTCATATTGGTTTGATTATTTTCTTTAACTTAAAGTTAGTAATTATATTATAAAAATCTAAAAACTAAGTAAATTATAAATTTTTTTTTATATAAATTATCAGTTCTATAAATAATACATAGCTCAAAATATGATTTTTCCATAAAATTAATATATAATTAATTAGAAAAAATTAGCCAAATTTTTTTAGCTAATTTATAAGTTTAAACAAAAAATCAATAAATTTTATGAATTAGATATCTTGATATACTCTACAGCGCTTAAAGTATCTAAGCAGACATAATCGCAGATTGACTCTAAATTCTCTCTACTCTCATATCCACAAGTTACGCCAATACTGACAATACCGGCACTCTTAGCCGCTTTAGCATCCATTGGAGTATCGCCTATCATATAGCTTTTTGGACTCTTGCCAATCACTTCTAAAGCCTTTAGAATCGGCTCAGGATTTGGCTTTGGATGGGTTACATCATCTCGCCCTATAACAACGCTAAAATATTTTAAAATTCCTAAGTTTTCAAGCAAATTTTTAGAATATAAAGAGGTTTTTGTGGTTACTACTCCTAAATTCGCAAATTCACTAGCCTTGCTAACTGCTTCAAATCCACCGGGTAAAAGAGTGGTTTGTGCTAGGTAGTTTTGTCTATAATCATCTTTGTAAATAGCGATAAAATCAGCTATCAAATGCTCTTTAACTCCAAGTGAGCCAAACATATACTCCAAAGGATGTCCCACTAATGAGCAAATTTGAGCCTTTGTAGGCTCGGTGAAATTATGGCTCCTAAAAGCCTTATAAAATCCATTTACGATAGCTTCAGTAGAGTCAATAAGTGTCCCATCAAGATCAAATAAAATAGTAGGTTTATTTATCATCTTCGCTCTCTTTCTCATATATATGATGCGTTACAAGTTGCGGATATGGGATACTAATCCCAGCTTCGTCAAATGCCATTTTAACGCCTTCTAGCATAGCTGACTGCGTGGCGCTATAATTTTCATTAAGCACCCAAAATCTAACTAATATATCAATGCTGTGAGCCCCAAGAGCACTTACTAATACGCTAGGTGCGGGCTCTTTTAGGATTAACTCATTTTGATTTGCGATATTTAAGATTATATCCTTAGCTAATCTTAAATCATCTTTATAATCCACACTAAAAAGTAGCTCAACTCGCCTTGTTGGTGTTAGTGAGAAATTTATAATTTTGCTATTTATGACCTGTTTATTTGGGATAATGACGCTTTTGCCATCGCCAGTTATTAGACATATACTAAATAAATTTAACTCACTCGCTACGCCGTTATATCCGCCAATATCGATATTATCCCCTATCCTAAATGGCCTAAAAAATAGAATCAAAATCCCAGCTCCGATATTGCCAAATGAATCTTTAAAGGCCATACCGATACCAAGCCCTATGGCACCAAGCATCGCTACAAATGAGGTCGTATCGATACCAAGATTTGCTAATGCTGCTACAATGACAATTATCAAAAATATTGTTTTGGATGAATTTACAATAAAACTAGCTATTAATTTATCTAATTTGGCTTTTTGTATAACTCTTTCTATAACAAGACAAATTCGCCAAACAACCCACTTGCCAATAAAAAATATAAGTAGTGAAAATATAACTCTAAGGCTATATTTAGCACAAAGTGCCAATATAGCCGTATAATCAAAATCGGTGATTATCTGCATAATTAATTACTAAATTTAGCATCAACACGGCGATTTTGTGCTCTACCCTCTTTGGTTTTGTTTGTAGCGATTGGAGATAACTCACCATAGCCTATTGTTTGGATTCTATCTTTGCTTACACCCATATTTATAAGCACATCTGCTACTGCTTTGGCTCTTTTTTCTGATAAAATTTGGTTATATTTTTCTGAACCTGTAGAATCTGTGTGGCCTTCTAATACAACTTTATACTCGCTATTCATATTTAAAACTTTAGCAACTTCTTCTATTTTAGCTACAAATTTTGGGCTTAAAGTTGCGCTATCACTTGCGAAATTAGCATGTAAATTTAATCTAATTAATTTTTGACAGCCATTTTCATCAACCACGGCACCTGCTGGGGTATTAGGGCATCTATCTTTGCTATTTAACACTCCATCATTATCATCATCGCCATCTACTACTTGTGAAGCGATAGGGGCTTCTTGGGTTATGGTAGGCTCGGATTTTTTGGTAGCACCAAAGCTACTAGCAAAACCTAAAGTATATAAAAATGTGCTATCTCCTTCTTTGAAGTTAATAGCATCTCTTGCTTCTAATTTGATAGCAAAATTATCCACTACTTTAAATTTAACCCCCAAACCAGCTTGACCAAATCCATCATCATTAGCATCATTTGCCTCTTTACTTAGATCTTGATATCCAGCACCGGCCAAGGCATAAACAGAAAATCTATCGGTTAAAGCAAAATCTTTTACTAAATTTAAATAGTATCTAGCAATTCTTGTATCATAGCCAATTTCTTTGCCATTTTTGTCTTCAAATGTAGCCTTAGGAGTGTAATCAAAGCCAAGCTCAATTTGACTAAGCCAAGATAGATCTAAATTTCTACCTAATCTTAGACCAATTAGCTTTTGATCATCAATACCTTGAGTGCCCTCTGGGTGAGCATATCCACCAACTATGGTTAGTTCATATCTATCACTTGCAAATATCGCTGACGCCGCACATAATGCTAAAATGATTTTTTTCATTTTAATTCCTTAAAAAGTGTGATTAAATGTAATGATTAATTTAAGAATAATACATTAAATCGCTTTAAAACAATATAAATTTTGTGATTTTGAATGTTTGAGATTTATAAAGATTTGGCTACTCTTTTGGGTGAAAATAACCAAAATGAAATGATCAGAAAACTTAATTTATTTTGTAATGCGATTTATGGCTTTTTCGTGATTTATGAAAGTTTAAGAAAAGTAATAAAATGTGGTATCGGAGTTGGATTACAACTCCGAAACTATTACAAAAAGGAGGTTTATCTGTTGGACATCGGAATTATATGTAATCAATCTTAACTTAATAAAAATTTATTATAAATTTTTGCTAAATAAACAAAATTAAATTTAAAAAAGTTCCAAAAGCCAAAAGACCTTTGGAAATATGGAGTATTATCTTTTTGAGAATTGCGGACTTCTTCTTGCTTTTCTGCGGCCATATTTTTTACGCTCTACAACACGACTATCACGAGTTAGAAGGCCTTGTGGTTTAAGAGCTCCTCTAAATGTTGCGTCGATAGAAGCTAAAGCTCTTGAAATTCCGTGTCTTAAAGCCTCTGCTTGAGCTGAATACCCACCACCTAAAGTTGTAGCTGTGATATCCATAGAAGTTTCTTGTTTTGTTACTAATAATGGTTGAACTACTTTAAGCTTTATAGCTTCGTGTCCGCCAAGCCAAGTATTTAGATCCATACCATTTACTGTGATTTTGCCGCTACCTGGTTTTACCCAAACTTTAGCAACTGCTGTTTTTCTCTTACCTGTTGCGTATGTTGTTGCCATTATTATTTTCCTTCTTTAGCTATTTGTGCAGTGTGCGGATGCTCACTACCAGCATAGATTTTTAATTTTTTAAGCATCTCTTTGCCTAATTTTGTCTTAGGTAGCATACCACGGACTGCTAATTTATAAAGTTTTTCAGGTTTATTAGCTAGTAAATCACCAAATTTTTCGCTCTTTACGCTACCAAAATAGCCTGAATGTCTGTGATAAAGTTTCTCTTCAGCTTTATTCGCACCTGTGAATTCTGCCTTACTAGCATTGATGATGATTACATAATCTCCGCAATCAACATTTGGGCTAAATCCTGGCTTATGTTTGCCACGAAGTAGTGTAGCAGCTTCAGTTAGCAATCTACCAAATCTCTTTCCAGAAGCATCAAGAACGATCCAATCACGCTTTACTTCATTTGGCTTTGTTATCTTTGTCATAATCTTGCCTTTTATATAATTAATTTAAGAGTGAAATTATAGCGAGACTAGTTTAAAAATAGCTGAATTTAAGAAAATTTTTATATTAGAGCTTTGAAATTTGAATTTTGTCATGTAGTATATAAACTATACTAGCTTTTAGCTTTTTTTGTGGGTAAATTTGAGATAAAATATCTAGATATTCTCTAACTTGCTCTTTATGCTCATCGCTATTTTTAAGAGAGCTTTTATAGTCTATTATCTCGATTTCATCGTTATTTACGCATAATAAATCAATGCGTTTTAACACCCCATTAAATCCGATATCTTGCTCTTGATATAATCTTTTATCTTTTATAATTTCTAAAAATTGCGGGTTATTTAAAAGTCTATCAACTCTATCTTTAATATCTTTTAAACCATCTTGGTCGATAAATGCTCCAAATTTATTATACAAGCAATTTTGAGCGATTTTAAGTGAGTTAAAATCAGCAAAATCAATGCTCTCAAGATAATAATGCAGCGCCTTGCCAAAGTAGATAGAATCCAAATTTAAGCTCTCTTTTGGCTTATCACTAGTTAAAATCTCTTGTGGCGCAATCTTTTCAAATGGTTTAAGATCGGTTATTTGCGGCTTGGACTCTTGCTTTTTGTCGCTATTTGGTTTGATAATCCCTGATTTGTATTCATCTAAATTTAGATATTCTACTGCTTTGCCATTTGATTCATACTCAGTAAAATATGAGATATTGTTGCCATTTGGATTATCTTTGGCTAAGATTATTAAGCTATGTTTAGCCCTGGTTAATGCTACATAAATTTTATTTATAACCTCTTTTCTATCAAGCTCTTTTTGTCTATTTTGAAGCTGGATATAATTCTCATCGCCCAAATACTCAAACACCTTATTAGCTAACCTTATATCCCAGCTATCTGTGCCTAGATTATACTCCATTAAAAATTTATCTTTTTGGCTATTTTCTTTACCTATATAATCAAGCACGATAACATGCTCAAATTGCAGCCCTTTGCTCTTGTGGACGGTCATTATCGTTATGCCTTTTTGGCTATTTTTAGCACTGGTTGTCTGGTCATTATCGATATTAAAAGCAAAATCATATATATCGCTATATTTGCTACTAATCTCATATAGTTTCAATAGATCAACATCGCAAGGCTCAAGCTCAAGGTATTTAGCGATGAATTTCAGAGTTTGAGCTACGCTAGCATCGCTTTTTAACTCTAATTTGGCTTTTTTGGTTTTGGTTATCTCATATTGAGTGTTTAGATATATCTCATCACCAAAAATAGAGTATTTCAAAAATGCCACCACCGCCGCTACATTGGCACTTTTGATAAGATTATTTGTAGTTTGGGTAGATACTTCTAAGCCTTTAGCTTCTAAATAGTCTTTGATATTATAAATATCACTATTTTTCCAACAAAGTATCGCCATATCTTCATACTTTACACCAAATTTGCTTAGATAATTTATGCTATCATAAATCGCTTCTAAATATTTTTCTTTTTCTCTATCAAATTTAACAACCCCTACATAGCCATCATCTTTGCTATTTGGAATTTGGTCTATGTAGTGTGGATATTTGTTTTTAAATATGGTATTTACATATTCTACTATCTCTTTATTACTGCGATAATTTTTATCTAGGCTTTGAGTTTTTATCTGCGGGAATTTAATTGTAAGCTTATTAAATAATCCACTTTGACCACCACGAAATCTATAAATACTCTGCTTTATATCACCAACATAAAAAAAGCTCCCAACGCCACTTTGACCTATGCCAGAGAGACTTTCAGCTATGAGTGGTTCTAATATCTCATATTGCTTGATATCAGTATCTTGAAACTCATCGATCAAAATATGCCTAATCTTAGCATCAAGGCGAAAATATAGCATATCGATATTTTGCTTGTTTTTGTTAGTTAGAAGCTCATTGACCCAATTTGTGATATCGGCAAAACTTAGGCTATTTTCACGGCGATTTACATTGGCAATTGCCTTTTTATAGAGATCCACAAAATATGAAATTTGAGATATTTCATATTTCTCAAGAGCTAGATAATACTCTTTTAGAGCACTTATAAACTCATCTCTAGCGGCGTTAAATTCGGCGTTGTCTCTTACTTTATTAAAATATTTTTTATCTATATCTTTTACGACGGCTTTTTCAACTATCTCGTTTAAGCTTAAATTTTTATTAAAATTAGCCACATAATACTTATCGCTACTCAATTTCAATGCCACATCACATAACTCATTATATCTATCCATTGCGTTTTCGGAGCTTGGCCATGGGGCGTCGAATTTATCAAATTTAGTTTGTGAGAGTAGAGCAAGCTTTTCAAAAAGGGCATTTTCTTTGCTATTTGTATAATATAGATATTTTGCTACTTTACTCATCATTGAATTTGAGTTTAAGAGCCTTTTAAACTCACTTTTAACCTCAATGCTATTATCATTAAGAGAGTTAAAATCTGGCATAAGACCTAAATTTAAGCTAAACTGCCTAAGAATCGTAGCAAAAAAGGAGTCAAATGTAGATATCTTTAACTCACTTGATAAAAAATCAGCCATAAATTTATCTCTAAGCGCCAAAACTTCTTCTTTTGATTTGCCCAAAAGCTCGCAAATCGCATTTCGCTCGCCATCACACTTGCTTAAATGTAGATTACAAAATGTATCTGTGATCCTGTGCTTCATCTCGTTTGCGGCTTTGTTTGTGAATGTTAGGGCTAGAATTTTTCTTGGGTGATTGCCTTTTAATAATAGAGCGATATAGCGAACTGATAGAGCAAATGTCTTGCCACTTCCCGCACTCGCTTCTAAGCATAAATAATTTTCAAATTTCATCTTAATCCCCTTAAACATAGAGATTTATACGGGCATATATCGCAATGTTTTGTATCTTGATAAAATTCAATTTGGGTATTATTTTCCTTTTTTAACTCATCTAAAACTTCGATTAATTTATCAATGTCGGCTTTGCTATTGGTAAATTTATTATCATCAAATGAGTAGAAATGACCACTAGCTGTTTTATTAAATTTCGCTTGATATAAAAGCTCATAAAATGCTAGCTGCAAGGACTTTTCATCTGCTTTTCCACTCTTATAATCAATAAGCCAAATATCATCATCATTGATATCTACTCTATCAATCTTGCCTTTGATAGGAATACCATCAAACTCAGTTTCAATTTCCATCTCGCGTTCATCAACTCTAAATCCATTTTCAAAATGGCTATTTTGACTAGATGCGAAATCATCAAGTTTTAGCTTGAAAATCTCGCTTTTTAGCGTGGTGTCTTTTTGATATTTGCTATATATCTGTAAAAACTCGCTTTTATCAAATTTGGCGTTTGATTGCTTGAAATACTCTTCTAAGGCTTCATGTATCAAATTACCAAAATCCAGCGCATCCCTATCATCAAATCTAGACTCTTCAATATTTTTGATATATTTATAATAATACCGCCTTGGGCATTTAAGATAGGTATCTAAGCGAGTAAATGAGAGAGGCCAAGCAAAAAAATCGTGAGTTTCTACAATCTCCCTAGGCGTCAAATCAATGGCGATTCCGCCTTGACGCAAGGCGTTTTCATATGAAATTTGCGAAATTTCAATCTTCTTAACGCCCTCAAAATCCTTAATAAATCTAGATACGATATTCTCATCATTTTCAACATAGCTGATAGATACCCTTTTGGCTCTATTTATCAAGCTTTCGTAGTAAAATCTCTGTAAATTCTCCCTATCGCTATGACTGATTAGACCAGCATTTTTTCTCACTACTGAGCTTAGAAACATCTCTTTTTGGCTTCTTTTAGGCACTAAAGAGTCATTGAAATCAACTATAATCACACCATCATAACTCTTAAATCTACTCTCTAAAATCCCAATCACGCTTACTAGACCCCCGCCGGCCATGCTTTGAGTTTTGCTAGAGAAATTTATCAAAAATAGCTCTAAAATATCGCTAAATTTAAGCTCTATTTGGCGTAAAAGAGTTTTGATATAAAATAGCTCATTTTCTATAATCTCATCTATCTCATCAACCCTTTTGATATCATTTAATAGCGATTTTATAGCATTCTCAAAGCGATTAAACTCCACATTAGAATAGAATATACCTTGGATATCTTGATATATTTGCGTTGGGATTTTAAAGCTATTTAGCGTTGCTATTAACTGATTTAGTTCTTTGGAATCTTTTATATAATTCTCATTAAATTCATATTCTAACTCTTGAGATATAGCCTCTTTAATCGTGTGTAAAAGCGTGTAAATTGGGCTATTTTTCAAGCTTTTTCCCATAGCGTAATTTAGCATATTATTCTCATCTAAATTTTGTAACACATCTGCAAAGCTCTCATCAGGTAGTATCACGGCGATATTTTGCGGTTTTATCCCATCTCTTATCATATTTGATATCTCATCAAAGACAAAGGCCGCTTGTAAGCTACGAAGAGAAAATCCCATAATATTTATATTTGGGTTTTGGTTTAGCTTGGTCTCGCTTTCTATAGATTTATCGCTTAAATTTAGCTTATAGTTATGGCTGGCTTTGAAATTTAAATTTGTAAAATTTTTTATCTTTTCTATCGTTTTTTGGTTAAATTTACTACAATCAAAATTTAAAATTAGTGGAATTTTTTCGCTTATTTTAATCAAAATCTCCCACTCCAAAAGCGTCAAAATGCCATCAATCCGTAGCTCAATCCTATCAAAATTGCTAATGAAATTTGAATTTATCTCATAGTAATCGCTTATCGTAATATCATCATATAGGCCACGCTCATCCAAACTCTGCTTATAAATCCGCCCTAGATTATCCAAAATAGCTAGATGCTCATCATAATTAGCATATGTATCAGCGATACTTAAATCTGCGACTCTCTTTTTCTCTTTGCTTAGCTCTTTAAAGAATGAAAATATATAGTTGGAGTTTTTCAAAAAGACCAAAAATTCATCTTTTATATTTAATATAGAAGAGATATTCTCCACCCTATTAATAGCATTTCGCATATATAGCAAGGACTCCATATCAGTAGCACGGCGTCTATCTGGGACATATATAACCTCACCAAAAAACTCTGATATATTCATTATCTTTGGCAAGAGCGAATTTGAGCTTAGATTATTAGAGTAGAAATCCCGCACATTTCTAGAAGTACTAAAGACAAAAAGCGATCTATTTTGCATATAACTCTACTTGATAAAATCCGGTTTTATTCTCATCAATGATAATCTTGGCTTTTATCTGCCATCTGCCAGCTTTGGTTAGATTAAGGTCATTTATAGTCATCTTGCCACTTTGATTTTGTGATATTAGCTCTTTGTCAAACTCACTGCTATCTGGGCGAGTTAGCAATATCTTAGTAGAATAGTTAGTGGCATTTGTATCGAATTTGAGATTGAAATTTTGATTTAATGGCACTATTGTAGCTCTCTTGCCCCTACGAAGTCTTTGGGTTTGATTAGGCAAGATTAGCGAATTTAGCTCAATTTGCGGAGTTGTATTAAAACTAAATTCACGACTAAAATTTGATTGAGCCGCTTGGATTTCATTAAATTTGCTATCAACTTTTTGATACTTATCAAAGTAATAATCATCCATATAGACAGGATAATCCAAAGAGTAATATATAGTATAAGCACAAGCACAGACTATAGCAAATATGGAGAGCAAAATTCCATACGGCCAAAGCGTTTTACGATTTTGCATTATTAGCCTTTTTAAATTTACGCATAAATAAAACAATCAACACAAGTATAATTGTCCCATATATTAGATATCTAAAGATATTTATAGTATCTCTATTTTGTGAGCCTATTGAAGTTTCTAGGGTTATATTTTTGCTATTTGCGACTCTATCAGCGATATCGGCATATCCATTTAGCATAGAGGAATTATAGATATCTTTGCCTTTATTTTGCGTTAGAAGTGGGATTATAGAGCCAATTTGCGGAAATGGGCTAAGCACTGCTTCTTTGTCAAAAAGCTCTAAAGCGTCATTTGACGCAAATATATCTAGCTTACCAGCCTTACTAGAAAAATCCTTAGGCAATATAGCTAAAACTATATATGGTGGCTTTAAATTTGATATATGTGAGCTAGCAGCATTTTCCAAAGTAGAGCCATTGAGATCAGATATAGTAAGAAGATCTAGACTAACGCCCGTTTTACTCTTTAACTCTTCACCAATTAAATTTAGTTTTATCTCTACAGCCTCGCTAATGATATTAGCATTGTCAATTACTACGCCATATGCTCCCAAACTCAAAAGAGCAGCTATAAAGCCGCTCTTAAAAATCTTAAATAATATCATCCGATATAAAGACTATTTGGTGTAAGCACTGACCAAGCAGTAATAGCCGCTGCTATAATAAGTCCGATAACAATTAATGATTCTAATAATTTAGACATATTTTACTCCTTAATTACCATAACTTCAGCAGCTTTTTGGACGCTACTTTTCATCTCTACAGATGAAGGATCTACTAATTTATATGGTTTTTGCATTACATTTTGTTGTGCCGATATACCAAGATATGTAAGCACAACCAATATAGATAGCAAAAGAGCAGTAGCGATCAGCATCCCAGTCACGCCATTTAATGCAAAAACAGATCTATTTGTATTATCCATATTATTCTCCTTTTGAAAGTGAGATTATATATTCACCAACGGCTTTTTCTTGAGTTGGATTAATCAAGCCTGTGTCTCTGAATTTAGGCATATGACCGATATTGCCTGTTTTTCCACGAACTAATACATCTACTACAAAATCACTTGATCCATATTTGCTAAGATCTGGCGCCATACCATCCATACCTTTGCCATCTTCACCATGGCAAGCCGCACAAGTAGCCCACGCTGCACGACCAGCTTCTACTAGATCTTCATTTATAGTAGATTTGATAGCTGATATCTCTTTAGCTGTAAATGCTGCTATAGCCTTAGCCGTAGCCTCATCAATGCCATTATCAATAGCATTTGGCATATCGCCTAATGGATATCCTAGGCCTTTTGAGCCTTTGATAATAGCATCATAAATACCCTTTTCGCTACCCCACTCTACTAAATTTGCCGCCTTACCATTAATGCCATCACCTGTGATTCCATGGCAAGCTGCACATTGAACCAAAAATACTTGCTCGCCAATTGCTTTTAACTCATCTTGAGTGGCATTTTGGAATTTAGCTTGGAAGCTTGCGTTATATTTTTTGACCTCTTCATTATATTCGCCGATTTGAGAGTATGAATTCAAAGGATACCCAACCAAAAAGTACCATATAGCCCAAACTATAGCTAAAACAAACACCACAGCCCAGCCGATCGGCACAGGATTTTTATACTCTCCGATTCCATCCCAGCTATGCTCACTTAACTCTCCGCCCTCTTTTTTCACTTTCATTAGTTTAAATAGCCTACCTACGACAATCAATGTCAATAAAACGATAGCTATAGCACCAAGAATAGAAAGCGAATTTACATTGTCTTCTAGATTAAACCATTTCATTTTTTAACGCTCCTATTGTCATCTTTGTCTGAAGTGAAACTCTCAAGAACATTATCTTTTAAATCATCATTTAAGGCTAAATTTGAGTATTTTTCATAATCTCTTCTACCTATTTTTTCTGATCTTTTTAGATGAAACCAGTAGCTATATAGTATCACTACCATCGCTACTAGCATTATATAAAAGCCATAAGCTTGTAGTTCTCTCATAGTCTCTATACTCATAACAAACCCTATTTTAAGCTATTTAAATATGCAATCAATGCTACTATTTGGCGGATTTCACCTCTAGCAAATGCATCTTTTACATCTTGATCTTTCATTTGGCTTACGATAGCCTCCGCTTCTGCTTTTATCTCTGCTTGAGCTTCATCCCAACTGCCTAATTTTGGCATATTTTCTGTATCATAAGGGACATTAAATACCTTTTTAACTGTTAGGGCTTCAGCATAAGCTGTTTCTATATCAGCATTTTTATTAAACATATGTTTATATGCTGGCATAATAGATCCTGGCACTACGCTTACTGGATCTTTCATGTGATTTTCATGCCAATCAACGCTTCTATAGTTGCCGATTCTAGCTAGATCTGGGCCTGTTCTTTTAGATCCCCATAAAAATGGTCTATCATAAGCAAATTCACCACTTACAGAATACATGCCATATCTATCGGTTTCTGATTTAAATGGGCGAATTAATTGAGAGTGGCAAGCATTACAGCTATCAGCTATATAAACATTGCGACCAGCTAGTTGTAAAACTGTGTATGGTTTTTTATGCTCAACAGGTCTAGCACGATCAGCAAAATCAGGCAAAATCTCGACAATACCAGCATATGCTATAAAGATAAACACAAATACCGCAAAAAAGAATGGATTTTTCTCTAACCAACTAAACATACATCCCTCCTTACGCAGCCATTGGTGAAGCACTTACTGGCTCACGATCTATAGGCTTACTTGATGAGATAGATTTCATAATATTGTAAGCAAACATAAAGAAACCGATTAGATATAATAAACCACCGATAGCTCTAATCCAATAATATGGGATAAGAACAGTAACTGTATCTATAAATGAATAAGCAAGGTTACCATATTCATCTGTAGCTCTCCACATCATACCTTGTGTGATACCAGCGATCCACATAGATGCAAAGTATAGTACGATACCTGTAGTTTGGATCCAAAATTGCGCTTCCATTAAAGATTTACTATATAGCTCACGTTTAAAAATACGTGGAGTCATATGGTATAGTGCAGCCATAGTCATAAATCCAACCCAGCCTAAAGTACCATCATGAACGTGTCCAGGAATCCAATCTGTAAAGTGCGCTAGAGCATTTACTGATTTTATTGAAAGAATTGGTCCTTCTAAAGTAGAGAACATATAGAATGTAGAGGCTAAAACCATAAATTTGATTAGTGGATTTTCTCTTAGTTGTCCCCATTCACCCTTCATTGTTAAAAGTATATTTATAGCTGAACCCCAACTAGGCAAAATAAGAACTATAGAGAATATAGATCCCATAGTCTGCATCCAATCTGGCACCGTAGAGTAGATAAGGTGGTGACCACCAGCCCAAAGATAGACAAACATTAAGCCCCAAAATGAGAATAGTGAGAGTTTGTAGCTAAAAATTGGTTGGCCACTCTCTTTTGGCAAGAAGTAGTAAATTTGAGCAATTATCGCCACGGTAAATACAAACGCAACCGCATTGTGTCCAAACCACCATTGAACTAGCGCATCATTTGTACCTGCATACATAGATACAGAGTGGATCCAACTACCCATACCTGTAACTAGACGAGTAGGAACTTCCATATTGTTAAATAGATATAGCATAGCTACGCCAAGGAATGTAGCAATGTAATACCATAAAGAGATATATAGAGTTTTTTCACGGCGAATTCCAATAAGCCCAAATATAGAAATCCCCCATAAAACCCACACAACAACGACTATTATATCAATTGGCCACTCAAGCTCTGCATACTCTTTAGATGTAGAAACACCAGCAAAAAGAGTAATAACCGCCAAAGCTATAACTAGCACATATAGCCAGAAATGTAGCTTGCCTATGAACATTAGGAATTTAGATTCGTTCATAGAAACCTTAAGCACTCTTTGTCCTATGTAATACCAGGTAGCAAATATACCTGATAACATAAATCCGTAGATCACGCCATTTGTATGAAGCGGTCTAAGACGGCTAAATGTTCCATATTCACCAGCTATATAGTTAAGGTCAGGGTAAGCTAACTGAAAAGCTATCAAAGTACCGATACCCATACCAACTATACCAAAGATAATAGTGGTAAACATGAAGTACTTAGCGACTGTATAGTCGTAGTTCAATGCATTACTTGGCTGCATTAAAAAGTTCCTCCTGTAAAGTTATTATTGAAAAGCACTTCTAATTATATGGTAAATAAAATATAAATTAACTTAAAAGATCAAAAATATACAAAAATAAATTTAAAATGTTTAGAATTTAAACAATAAATTTTAAATTTATCTCATTTGAAATATATTTTTTAGTATAAATTTGATTTATATTTCATCATCTTTTGAGCTAATTTTATATCCAAGGCCAGATATATTTTTAATCAAATTTACCCCAACTTTATCACGAATTCTCTTAACAAAAGTCCTAATAGCCGCATCGCTAACCCTCTCATCTGTCCAGACATTTTGCTTAATCTCTTCGTGCAAAACCAAAGTATCCATCCTTTGGGCTAAAATTGTCAAAAATGCCAACTCTTTTTTGGTTAATCCTATTTGAGTTCCATCATCTTTTATAAGCACTCTTTTGGTTTTGTCAAATTTAATTCCACGGCCAATATCGATTTGCGAAGTAAGATCTATTCTATCTTTGGCGACCTTAGATATCTCTTCACACAACTCATCATCGCTAAGTGGCTTTATAAGATATTTATCTACTCTAGCATCAATTGCACCAAGCAATCTATCTCTATCGCTAAAAGCGCTAAATACAATCACAGGCGTGGATTGCGATATCTGTCTGATCTCTTTAGTCATCTCTAGACCATCCATTATAGGCATTACTATATCTGTAAGCACTAAATCTGGGTTGTATTTTTTAAATTTTTTTAGCCCTTCATCGCCATTTTTAGCCAAGATAACACTTTTAAAAAGCCCTTCTAAGGCTCTAGCTATTGAGCTTTTTATCTTATTGTCATCTTCTACTATTAAAATGGTTAAATTTTTTAAATTTTCATCCATTACTCTCTCCGCCTAATATATTTAATCTACAAAACTAATTTTACTAATTATTGGTTCGTTAATTATAGCATATTTAATTTGCTAATTAATATCATTTTAGATATTGAGTTTATATTTAAGTGGATTTTTGCTATATTATAATCAAAAAAAAGGCTATTTTATAATTTTAAAAAAAGAGAAAATATAGTGAATTTAAACTAAAAAATAGATATTGAATATCAAAATTTTATAATTTTTATTTAAGTAACATAAATCCTAAATATAAAAAATAAATTCCATACCCAAGCATAATTATAAAAGAGATTAAATTTAAATAATTTTTAAATTTAGCACTCAAAGCAGACAAAATACCACCGACTCCCATCATCACAGGAATTGTGCTAAGACCAAAAATAGCCATAATCATCGCACCATTTATCAAAGAGCCACTCCCAAGCGAAACAGCCAAAAAATAATATACAACTCCGCAAGGCAAAAGCCCATTTAAAAATCCTAAAATCAAAAACGATATAAGGCTATTTTTTTGTCTGAATTTGGCAAATAAAGGGATAATTAAATAGCTTAATTTCTGATTTTCGATATAAGATAGCAGCTTACCTCTTTTAAAAAGCCCAAAAGCCAAAATAATCAAAATCACCCCAGCAAAAAAGATAACCAACCCCCTATTAGCACCGCTCAAAAGAGCAGCCGAGCCAAAAAGCCCAAATAAAATACCTAAAATCATATATGCCAAAACTCTGCTAAGATGATAACTAAGTAGTAAGATGAATTGAGTTGATTTTGATTTTTGATTAAGTTTGATATTATAAGCTACCACAAATCCACCACACATACCGATACAATGCGACAAGCTAAAGCTAATCGCAAGTGCAATAGTAGTAAGGATCGTGGCTAAATCCATTATAAAATTTCTATAAATTTCTTAAAGATATATTTACTCTCATTTGGTCCGCTACTCGCTTCTGGATGGTGCTGGACTGAAAATACTCTTCCACCATTATAGCAAACCCCTTCAATAGTGTTATCAAAGAGATTTCTATGTGTAATTGTGGCTACTTCGCATATACTTTCTGGGACATTATAATTGTGATTTTGTGCTGTTATCTCTATGCTTTTTGTATCTAGATTTTGGACTGGGTGATTAGATCCGTGTTGGCCAAATTTGAGTTTATAAGTCTCATAACCATAGGCATTTGATAACAACTGATGACCAAGACAGATACCAAACATAGGGATATTTGCTGCGATTAACTTTTTGATCTGTGCTATCTCATTTACTAGCATTTTAGGCTCCCCTGGGCCGTTGCTTAGGAATACTCCATGAATTTGGCCTTTATTAAATTTATCTATCAAAACTTCAGCCTTTACATCATGCGGATAAACCTCAAGCTCAAGGCCAACGCTACAAAGCTCATTTAATATATTTCTCTTAACACCATAATCAATCACCGCAACTCTTTTTCCAATTGATTTTACACTACCATAAGATTGGTTTTTATGATCCCATCTGCTTAAAAGATGAGTATATGGCTCTTTAGTACTAACAATGCTTACATAGTTGATCTCATCGATTCTAGCGCTATTTTCTAAGGCTTTTTTAAGCTCATCTTTATCGCTAATTTCAGTAGATACATATACTCTTAAATTTCCGCTATCTCTTAGCATTTTAGTAAGATATCTAGTATCTATATCATATACTCCGAATTTGCCTTGTTCGTAAAAGAATTTGTCAATACTCTCTTTGGATCTAAAATTGCTAGGCTTAGCATTAAAATTACGCATAAAGACCCCACTAGCGTGAATTTTATTACTCTCTTTATCATCATCATTGATCCCTACAATTCCGATTTCTGGCATAGTAAATACTATGAATTGACCAGCATAACTAGGGTCTGTGATGATCTCTTCATATCCAGTTAGCGAGGTATTAAAAACTAATTCACCAAAGGCACTTCCGCCCTTGCCAAATGCCTTAGCTTCCATATAAATGCCATTTTCTAAATAAATATACGCTTTCATTATATCATCCCTCTTTTACTAAGCTCTTCTTCATATAATCTTTCAAATATCAAATCATACTCATCTGTGCCTGGAATCAACTTTTTCTTATAATTATCCAAGCGATCAGCCACAATATCTTCTATTGATTCATACTGCTTTAAGTAACTCTCTATCGCACTATATATGAGATTTTTAACCCTATTTTCTGATACGCTATAATCTATTAAATTCTCTTTCCATAATCTTTGTAAAATTTCGTGAGATAAGCTACTATAACGATCATCATAAGCAAGCATCACACCAAAATCTTTAGCCAATTTTTTCTTGATTAACCAAAACATACTCTTGCGATCAACTTGCATAAAATCAATCTCATTTTCATTTTGCTCTAAAAGCTCTTTTACACGCTCTTCTAAGGCCCTTTCTTTGTTTATATCAGCATACAAAATATCTTGAGCTACAGCCACTATAGGCTCGGTTCCGCTTTTGAATTTGATAAAACCAGATTTAAATAGATCGTTTGCAATTTTTCTTGCTATGTATGGAGCATGAGGAAGTTTAATACGCATTTAAATGACCTTTATAAATTTTTAGCTAATTTTATCAAAAAAATATATAAAATCAGCTAAAAATAGCAAGATAAATTAAATTTATTTAGTTGAATTTAAATCCTTAAAAAGCTCATCATTTTTCAAAATTTGCGTAAGTTCAGCTGCTATTTGCGGATCCATTTTAGCTAAAATTGATGATATCTTTTTAGCTTCAAGTGAGTGTAAAACCTTCGCCGCTTCATCTCTTGGGAGTTCTGATATTATAGTAGCGGCTGGGGCGTCTTTCATCTTAGCATATACCTCTAATACCTTATCGCTTGTAATGCTTTTTAGCTCGGATAAAATTTTTTCATTTTTATCAAGCATATTTTTTATATTTTCTTCTTTTTGAGATATGGTCTGTAATGTCGCATTAAGCTCTTTTTCTTTGGCTAGAATTTGAGCTTCACGCTGGTTAAATAAAGTAGTAGTAGCAGCTCTATAAGCTTCTAGCTCCTGGCGTGAGCTGTCTATTAGCTCTAAATTTTTAGCGATATTTGCCTCTCTATCAGCTAAAATTTCATCACTATTAGCATATAAAAATATACTTAAAAAAAGTGTAAAATATAACTTCAAACCAACATCCTTAACGCATAGATGAGCGACGCATATTTCCTAATTCATCTAGCTCTTTACTCTCTTTTTTCTTGAGATTTTTTAGCTCTTTTTGAATCTCTTCTTTTTCCATATATTTTACTTTTTCTAGCTCTACATATGCCTTTTTATACTTAAATTCAAAATGCACAATCTCTTTTTGGATAAGTAGCATTTTCTCTTTTATCTTATCTTTTTGACTTCTTAAGAGCTTTTGTTGTTCTATGGTGGATTTGATCTTAGATGATGAGCCACTCTTTGGGAATTGACTCATATTTAACTCGGTATTAATAGCATCCATAGAGCGACTAAGCTCACGAAATGTCGCTTTGGATTTAGCTAAACTCATCTCAATTTTATTTAACTCTTCTTCTTTTACCTTGACTATTTGTGAAAATTTATTATTCATCTTAGTATTGTATCGCTCCTTTCTGGACTTGTTGATATAATGCTAACTCTAACTCCTGTTAGCTCTTCAATTCGTTTTATATATATCTTAGCATTTTGTGGAAGATCATCATATTTTCTAATCCCGCTAATACTATCCCAACCATCTAACTCTTCATAAATAGGTGTAACCTCATCTAAATTTGATGGCATATAATCTATAATCTCGCCTTTATATTTGTATGCTTTACAAATTTTAACACTCTTAAATCCATCAAGCACATCTAACTTCATCAACGCATAGCTATCTACACCATTCAATCTTGATGCATATCGCACAGCTACGGCATCTAGCCATCCACATCTTCTTCTTCTACCCGTTGTGGTGCCATACTCTTTGCCTACTTCGCACATTGTATCGCCATCTTTGCCACTATCTTGTGTTGGAAAAGCGCCATTACCAACTCTTGTGGTATAGGCTTTTAAAATTCCAATCACATTACCGATGCTTTTTGGGCTTAAACCTAGCCCAGTACAAGCTCCAGCTGAGATGGTATTTGAACTAGTAACATATGGATATGTGCCGTGATCTATATCAAGTAAGGTGCCTTGAGCTCCTTCTAGAAGGATTTTTTTATTCTCATCCATAGCGCTCCATAATATTTGAGTAGTATCAGCAATATATGGCTCAAGTGCCTCTTTAAAGCTACTAAGCTTTTGATATAGCTCATCTTTGCTAGGGATTTTCACGCCAAGGGCATCCAAATAGGCTCTATTTGATTCAAGATCACTTATTAAATTCTCGCTAAGCTCTTTTGGGTTAAGCAACTCGCCAATCCTATGCCCTGTGCGACTGATCTTATCGGCGTATGCTGGACCTATACCCTTGCCCGTGGTGCCTATGGCTTTATCGCCTTTTAATCTCTCTTTGGCTTGATCAATTAAAGAGTGGTGAGTTAAATTCAAATGCGCCCTATCGCTGATATAAAATCTCCCTTGTAAATTCTCAAATTGCGACATCTCTTCTATAAGCGCTTCTGGATTTACCACAACACCATTACCGATAATATTTATAATATTTGGATGCAAAATTCCACTTGGGATTAGGTGAAGAGCGTATTTAACGCCATTAACCCATATAGTATGGCCTGCGTTATGCCCGCCGCCACTTCTACATACTAAATCATAATTTTGTGAGAGCATATCAACTATCTTACCCTTGCCCTCATCGCCCCACTGAATTCCAACTATTAAATCCGCTTTTGTCATATCAATCCTTTTATCTGCTTCTTAAATTCTCTATCACAGCATCGCTAAATATAGCAAACCCAGCTGAAATATTACCATCTATTTCATAGCTTCCACCGCTACTTAAAACACTATTATCGCATAAAAACCTAAAAAATAGCTTATCATAATATCGCATTTTAGAGTAGTATAAAGGTGCGTATATGCGTTTTTCGTAGTTATTAGCTAGGCCTTTCATAGACCTTAATGGCTCTTTTAACTCACTTGGGGCTATAGCAATTACTGAGTCTATGTCGCTATCACTTTTTATATTTGCCAAAAGATTTAACCACGGCAGATCAAGTCCTAATATCACTTCTAATCTGCCATTTTCAAATACGCTAATTGGTAAATTCAGAAGTTGGCATATTATCTTTGGAATTTGTATATTGCTAATTTGCAAATGCGCTTCAATGCCAAATTCTTTAAAAATTTGCCCAACTATATCTATACAAGGCATAACGCTACTATCACCTAATATTTCGGCACCGATTTGATAAATTTCACTATTTGGGTATTTAAATACCGGCTGGATATAAAACCATCTTTTGGTGTTGCTGTCTTTTAGCCTTTTTGTGGCTATTCTAACCACATCTATCGTGCTATCACTGCGAAGAGCTATCTCTGAATTTTGCTTATCACTAAATCGTATTAAATTTTCAGCTTTAACGCTTTGGCGTTGATGATGGCTAAAATATGGAGTAATGATTTCGCTAAAGCCGTTATCTTCTAAGATATCGGCTGCTTTGGACTCTATACGCCTTTTTAGCTTCGCACTAGAGCCAAAATATAGCTTTGAGCCATCAGGGATATCGTGTTCGTAAATTTTTTGTGTGGATAAATTCAAATTCTCTCCTTACTCCATAATCTTATAAAATGACGCTATATATCGCTGGATGATATCGTGTTCATCTTTAATAGCTGTGATAACTAAATGCTCTAGATATACTTCACCGGCTCTATTTTTGTTATAAATTTTACCACTCCAACTACCAAAATGCTTGATATCAGACCACATTTTGGCATAAAATACATTATCATGCTTATCTGATCGTAAGACTTTTGGTTTTTTGCCGATTACATCTTCTTTGCTATATCCTGTAATTTTAGTAAAGCTATCATTAACATCAAGTATATCACCATTGACATCGCATATCAAAATACCATTAATTGAGCTTGACATTATAGCATTTGTTAAAGCGTTTTGGACTACATATCTTTGATGATCGCTAATATCTATAGCTGTGCCTATGATCTCATCAGAATCATTTAGAGTATCTAGGGCTTTAGCCTTGATCTTGGCATAAATTTGCTTTCCATCTTTTTTAAGTAGTCTTACATTGCACTCAACAAGCCTTGAGCTGCCATCTATATATCTATCTAACTCGTCTATAAATATATCGATATCATCTCTATATACGATTTTATAGATATCTTCTATAGATCCAACTCCCATATCAATGCTATTTTTATATCCCAAATACTCGACAAAATCAACACTAAATTTCAAAACCCCACTACTAGCAAAATACTCAAATCCCAATAAATTACTACTTAGAATTCTGCTCTCGTGTCGTTTGAGTTTGCTGATTAGAATCTCTCTTAATATCTCTTGATTGGTATTATCTAGCAAAAACATAGTAACTTCTATCTCGCCATTTATATTTTTGCTACTTGATACAAATATCCTAAACCACCCATACTCGCCACTAACTAACTTAAACCTATAAGAGCGATCAAGCTCTTTTTTGGTATCATATATGCTATTTTCTAGTTTGATTTTGCGTTTGATCTCTAAGCTTAAAGGCTCTATATCATCGCTATGACAAATGGATTTAAGATCTAGATTTTTATCATTATTTTGGATTAGTAAATTTATATTTGAGCTAAGCCCAGTAACGATCCATTCATCAGCATATACAAATTTAAACACGATAGCTGGGTTGTTTTCTATCATTGAAATTTCGCTATTTAGACCTTCAATCTTCTCTTGCGCTTTTGTGGCATCTAGTATAATCATAAAGTATGAATCATTGAAATACAAACTCACAGGCGTGCTAATCACCTCAACAAATTTAATATCGCCATTAGATAATTTATGCTTTTTATATGATGATTTATCATCTATTTGGATATCAAATATACTCATGGTTAAAAGCTCACCCTTAGAGTATCCATAAAAATCCACCGCACATCTGCTAGCATCCATTATACTGCCATCTTTGGCATCTATAAATAATATCTTGATATCACTTTTGTCAAACAATAAACTATAATATTCTATATAATATTTTAAGCTATTTTCAGCACAAACCCACGATGTAAAAAACTCATAAATACTATTATTGATATAGTAAAAATCCAAATTCGAAACAGGAGCAATAATCTCCTTGGCTGCAAGTTTATCTATAAATATTTTGGTATTTGCGATGGGTAAAATAATATTATTTTTGATATACAAAAATATATCTAAAAATAGAGCCAAAAGTACTATAATAAATGTAGAAAAATATAGATACATAATGCTATTTACGCTATCATTAGAGAATATAAAATATAGGCTAAAAATACTCATAGCAATAAATATTACTAATATAGCTATAGCTCGTCTAAGTAGCCCAGAAGCGAGAAAAACTCTGCCTTGTCGCATACACCTAACCTTTGGCATAAGTAAATTTATGTGATATAGGCTCAAATTCTACCTAAATTTTAATAAATTCAAGCTAAATATAAATTTTTAAGAAAGCTTTGGTAGAAATTTGGATAAAATTGCGCCATGAGACTTACTATATCGGCTATTTTTATCTCTATTATCATTAGTGGTTGCTCCTTTAAATCACCGCTTTTAAATCTAAATTCCATCTACGATACCTACACAATTAGCAAAGATGAAAGAGGGATTTACACCATAATCAAAGACAATATAATCCAAAAAAAGATCCAAACCAAAATCCTAGCAACGCCGAATTTGAGTAATTTTCATATCGATGTCGTATCTCAATGGGGCGAAGTGTTATTAATCGGTGAAGTAGCAAATATGGATGATAAAATGAAGCTAATCAACCTAGCCAAAAATACAATGGGAGTAAATCATATTAAGACTTATATAAATTTAAAAACCCCAAATTCATGCCACTTCATAGATGAATTAACCATGCTAACTAAGATCAAAACTGATCTAATCAGCGATCCGCACATAGATAGCACAAATATCAATATACACATTGTTCAATGTGATATCGTATTTAGCGGTGCGGTCGCTACGATAGAACAAGAAAAGCGTGCCCTTTGGTATGCTTTTCACACAGATGGAGTTAGCAATGCTTACTCATTTTTACATATTTTAAAATAATTATAATTTAACATATTTTTAACATAATATTATAATAATACTTCAAATTTTTTATAAAAGGATAGAGGATGAAGGTCTCAAAACCGATCGCTACAACTGCGACCATAGCTACTTTTTTCATTGTTGGCGCTACTGGTGTTTTTATGTTTTTTGATCTTAAAAATTATGGGATCAAAACCATACACGAATATGTCGGTATAGCAATGGTATTAGCGTGTGTGCTACATATATTTGCCAATCTTGCGCCGTTTAAGAAATATTTCAGCGGCAAAAAGCTTGGATTTATCAGTGGTGCTATCGTGCTTTGCGTGATATTTATGCTATTTGCTCCAAATTCAAAATCAGCACAAAAAGAGCTTTATTCTAGCTTTATGGCCGTTAATTTAAATAACGCAATAATAGCTTTTAATAGCGATAAAACTGCAATTGAAAACTATCTAAATAGTAAAAATATTAAATTTGAAGATATAGATCTTAAAGAGTTTATCGCTAAGAATAATTTAAATGAAGCTGAATTTATAAAAATCCTTATAAAACGCTAATCCAAGAGCCTTTTTGGCTCTTTTTTATAAAATGAGCCAATCATAGCTGGTAGCAAAATCAAAGCCCCTAAAAGCATCATAATCATAACCAAATCAGTCAAAATCCCAAAGTATATAGTCGGCCAAAAATTCGATAAACTCATCACACTAAAGCCCAAAAATATCGCAAATGAAGTATAATACATCGCATATCCGATGCTTAAATGAGAGTTTATAATAGAGCGATTTGTAGAGTAAATTCGATTTTCGTTTTTAAATCTATGGATATAGTGGATTATATCATCCACGCCGATCCCAAGGCTGATTGCTGCGATGGTGATACTCATTATATCAAGCGAAATTCCAGCGATTCCCATCACACCAAAGACAAAACAAAGTGGCACTAAATTAGCGATAATTGCGATAATTGATAGTTTAAGACTTCTAAAAATAACCAAAAATACCAAAAATAGAGCCAAAAGCACAAAGATAATCGTATCAGCTTGAGAGCTAAATAGAGCTTGAAGCATATTGTTATAAAGCACCATAACTCCAGCCACTTCTACTTTGAGTGGTTCATCTTTGAGCAGATTTTCTAAATCTGCTTTTAATGATTTTATAAACTCATCTCGCTTTAAATTTGGGTCGCTATCAAGTGTTCTAATACTAAATCTAGCTTCATTATTTTCTATATTTAAATATGGGGTTAAAATCAGCTCTTTATACTCATTTGGTAGATTACTATATATGAGTGAGAGAGCTAGTGGATCAAGTTCTTTACCGCTATTTATACTCTTGCCAACTTCTAATAAGGTTGCTAAGGAGCCGACATTACCGATAAATTCACGCTCTTGTAGGAATTTATCAACCTTTTTTATGATATCAAGCTTATAAGAGTTAAACCAATACTCCGGCGAATTATCGCTAAATTCATCTTCAAACTCACCCAAATCTTCATCGCTATAATCCATCTTTGCTGGAGTAAATTTGATAATCACATCAAGCGGAATCGTCCCACCTAGTTCTGTATCAATGACCTTCATACCTTGATAAATTTCGGTATTTGATTTAAAATACCCTATAAAGCTATTTTCGACTCTTAACTTACTAATACCATAAATCCCAATTATAACTATAATAAAACTGATAAAATATATATTTTTTGGTCTATTAATCGCTATCTTAGCACACCAATGTGTGAATTTGAAATTATTTTCAAAGCTCATTTTTGGCTCTTTTTTCTTAAGTAACACAAGCAAACTGCCAAAGACAAAAAACGCCACCAAAAGCGATATAGAGATACTCACACTCATCATCATTCCAAGCATAATAATAGGCTTAATATCGCTTAAGCAAAGTGATGAAAATCCAATCACAGTGGTAAAAATCGCAAAAAAACAAGGCTTGAATTTAGATCTTAAAGTCAGATAAACTAGCTGAATATTTGTATAATCCCTATGCTTTAAATATAGCTCACGATACGCCACTATCAAATGTATAACCACAGAGATAGTGATAATCAACTGAAGTGCTATATAATTAGAGCTAATAACCGTAATCTCATATCCCAATAGCCCAAACAACCCACTAGCCAAAATCACACTCAAAAAGCAGACAATAATAGGCAACACCACAAATCTCATCTGCTTAAAAAAGAGCCACAAACAAAGCCCAAGCAAGAATAAAACGCTACTTCCATATATCACCAAATCATTTTTGACAAAGCTTATCATATCATCAGCGATCATATTAATCCCGCCTAGAAATATCCTCTCATAGCCCTTATGACGCTCTATAATCTCTCTTATTTTGACGATACTTTCATGCTCAAAAATGCGTATAGAATCTCTATATTTTTTAAATTCAATCTCTAATTTCGCCAACTCTTCTTTGGCTTTTGGGCTATTTTCTGCTTTTAAAGCGTCCCTTTGGTTAAGAAAATTAGCATAAATCTCATCATTTTTTAAATTCACAACAATCGAAGTAGTCTTAAAATCAGCACTCACAAGCGAATTTTTGTATAATGGGCTGGTTGTTAGCTCCTTTTGGGCTGCGTTAAGATCGATATTTGGTTTGCTTAGATTTGGGACATTTTCTATAAGTTCGCTGATAGTTAAATTTGGATTATTAGTTAGAAGTGGTGCTTTTAGGATAGAAAACACAGAATCTACTATTGGTAAATTTTCTAAATCCTTTGATATAGCCGCAATCTTATCTAAGCTACTTTGGCTTAGTAAATTTGAATTTGGCCTATAAGCAATTATAAGGAAATTTTTGCTCTCGTATCGCTTTGTAATCTCTCTATAAATTGCTAGATCTTTGTCATTTTCTAAAAGCAGAGTTTGCGTTGAGGCATCAATTTCTAATTTATATGAAAATATCCCTATTATAATAGATATTGCTAGGCTCAACGCCAAGGTTAATTTAGGAAATAAGACTATAAATTTAAATATTTTTTTCATTTAAAGTTGAGTTATTATCTAAATTTACACTTTGTAATCTCTTTATAATCTCGCTAAAATCAGCATTTTGACTCAAATCACTAAATTGACTTCTATAGCTTTGTATGATACTCACACCCAAAATATCAATATCATAAATTAGATAATCCTGCCCATTAGCCGGATGAAATTTAAGCACCAAAGAGTAATCTTCGTTCTTACTTTTTATCACCGCATAGGCGTTATATCTATTTTTGTTTGTTAGCTCACCTTTGACGAACTCAATCTCTTGGTCGCTATAATATCCAAGCTTTTGAGAAAATGAGAGCTTTAAATTTGATATAAATAGATTTGTAAATTCATCTTGCTTAGCCTTATCTAAGCTTTTATATAGCTTAGAAAGCGACAATCTCGCCATCAAAGAGTAATCAAAATAACCATCAAAAATCTCAAAAATCTTAAGTGGCTTGCGCTCTTTATCAATGCTATTATCGCTCATTATATTAAGAGCTTTTTTGAAATCACTCTTTAAGGTTTCATCAATATTTTTAAGCTCTATGCCAAAAGCAATTGAGCATACCAAAAATAACAAAAATATAATTTTTCTCATATTTTACTCCTGAATTTGTGCGTTTCTGCGTTGTTCATATCCATCTTTTAAAAATAGATATAGATCGATAGCACCACTTGTAAGTCTATTATAAAGCTCTGGGTCTTTGGAGCCTTCATTGATTACATTCCATGATTTAGGAATTAAATTTAAGTGAAAATATTTGTTAGCATCATCAGTAAATATCTCATTGGTATAACTCAATGGATTAATGAAAAAGTCCCCACTCATACCTACTAAATCACGCAAATTTGATTGCCCAAGTATCGGCAATACAATAGGAAATCCACTACCCACGCCCCAATATCCAAGAGTCTGCCCTAAATCTTCGTCTCGCTTTTTGAGTCCATATACATTAGTTGCTACATCGCTAATGCCGCCAAAACCAACAATAGTATTAGCTATAAATCTTAGGCTCTCTTCGCCGGCATTTGTAAATTTCAATTGTAAAATATTGTTTATAAATCTAACAGGAAACATTAAATTATCAAAAAAATTGCTTACAGCATCTTTGGCTGGGTCAGGCATCACATAGTCATAACCCTTAAAAGTCGGTATCAAAAGATTTTGATATATTATATGGTTAAATTCAGTCATAACTCTATTATACCCACTAAGCGGATCAAAGCTATCTTGCGGGGCATACTCATCTTCAAATGAGTCAATATCGCTAGCAAAAGAGCTAATAATAAAGACAAAACTAACCACAAAAATCCTAAGCATCTATCAACTCCGAAAATAAAAAGGCTGGTATTATATTAAATAATAGCTTAAGTTTAATATAAATAATAAATTTATTACATTTTATCTATAATTATTTTAATTTTTGCCAAATTGTTAATAAAAAATATTATAATAACCTAAAAAATAAATTTTAAAAAGAGGTTTTTATGAAAGCCCAAATAAAACTTGAACTATTTTTAAATGATGAAGTGGCACTTTTGCCAAAACATATCAAACTTTTAAAAGCACTAGATGAGACTAGAAGCATTACCAAAGCCGCAACCGCAGTAGATATCTCATACAAAAATGCTTGGGATTGCTTAGATCTACTTAATTCCAAAGCCAAAGAGCCGCTAATTTTAAGAGTTGATGGAAAGAGAAAAAACAGCGGTAGCGAATTAAGCCAATACGCAAAAGATATGATAGATAGATATGATGCGATATTAAAGGCTCAAAATGAATTTTTAAATGAAATTTGTACCTACTCAGACAACAATATAATAAGCAATCTAAAAAGGATAAACATGAAATTAAGTGCCAAAAATCAGCTTCAAGCTACAATCACAGATATCGAAACGGGTGCTGTAAATAGCCAAATCACTGCTAAATTAAGCGATGGAGTGTTACTAAAATCCATGATCACCATCGATAGTCAAAAAGAGTTAAATTTAGAAGTTGGTAAAGAGGTAATATTTGTCTTTAAAGCATCAAGCGTGATTTTAGCCAAAACTGATGATAAAGAGCTTAAAATCTCTGCTTCTAACAAACTAAAAGGCAATGTAACCCAAGCAACTTTAGGTGCAGTAAATGCCAAAATCGCCGTAAATATAGGCGATAATCAGACAATACACGCTATCATCACTAACGAATCAGCCCAAGATATGAGAATCAATGTCGGCGATGAAGTTGAGTTATTTATCAAAGCTAGCCATATTATAATCGCTACACAAGCTTAGAATATCTCTTTTGTTGGCTTAATCAAAATAGCTAAATTTAAGCCAACAAAGCTATTTTAAAATATAAATATTTAATTTATATTGATATAAAATTAAATATTTATCCATTATTTACACTTTTTTCTTATAATTTTTAAATATAAATTTACAATATAAGGATAGATATGAGATCATTTCTACTACTTTTAGCCTTTGTGGTTTGCTCTTTTGCTTCAACACTCAATGTAGCCGCAGCGGCAAATACAGCCTATGTCTTAGAAGAGATAAAAAGCGAATTTATCAAACTTCACCCAGATGCTAAAATCAACATAACATTAGGCTCAAGCGGTAAATTAGTAGCCCAAATCAAAAATGGTGCCCCTTTTGATCTATTTTTAAGCGCAAATATAGATTTCGCTGATACACTCTATAAAGATGGTTTTGCTCTTAATAAACCTGTTATTTACACTAGCGGAAGCGTGGCTATTTTGAGCGTTAGAGGCTATGAACCAAGCCTAAACTCATTAAAAAACAAAGATATAAAAACAATAATAATAGCCAACCCAAAAACCGCCCCATACGGTGCTGCCACGATAGAAGCATTTAAAAATGCTGGAATTTATGATGAGATTAAAGATAAAATCATTGAAGCAAATAGCATAGGCGATACTCTAAGTCAAACTATAAAAGCTGGTGATATCGGTTTTGTCGCAGCTAGTGCTTTGAAGGCTGAACAGATGCTACAATATACAAATTATGCTATTTTAGATGGCTCACTTCATACTAGTATAGATCAAGCAATGGTAATCCTAAATCATGGTAAAGAAAATAAATTAGCTAAAGATTTTTATGATTACTTGCTTAGCAAACCGGCTCAAGATATATTTGTTAAATTTGGATATAAAGCGATTAATTAGGCGAATTTATGATCCATTTTCACTGCCAAAAGTCCTTTGATGGATTTAAGCTTGATCTTGAATTTAAGATAAATAATGGCGAATTTGTCGCATTATATGGCAAAAGTGGTAGTGGTAAAAGCACGATATTAAGGCTACTTGCTGGATTTGATAAGCCTGATAGCGGAGTTATTAGCAGTGATGGAGTGATATATTACAACAAAGATATATTTTTGCCCCCACAAAAGCGAAATATCGGATATCTTTTTCAAGATTATGCTCTATTTCCTAATATGAGTGTGATACAAAATCTACTATTTGCCAAAAATGATATTAAATTTGCTACTGAATTACTAGAATTAGCCGAGCTTTTAGAGTTTCAAAACGCCTATCCGCACACACTCTCTGGCGGTCAAAAGCAACGCACAGCCCTAGCAAGGGCTTTGATGAGGCGACCTAAAATCTTGCTTTTAGATGAGCCTTTATCTGCTTTAGATGCGAAATTACGCATTAAACTCCAAGACTACTTAAGCCAAATTCACAAAAAATATAATATGAGTATAATCTTAGTTAGCCACGATAAACACGAAATTTATAGACTCGCTAACCATATTTATGAGATTGACAATGGCAAAATCATCCAAAGTGGCACCCCAAAAGAGCTATTTTTAAGCTCAAATTTGGATCAAAATATCAATCTATTAGCTACAATTTTAGAGATAAATAGCCAAAGCATAACCTGCGAATACGCAAATCAAATTTACAAAATTCCAGCTACAAATATCAATAAATTTAAAATCGGAGATACCATCACTCTAAGCACACAAATATCAAATTTAAAGGTGGATATATGATAGATTGGACGCCACTATTATTGTCATTTAAATTAGCTATTATATCTACGATTATACTCTTTATCATATCTATATTTTTCGCTTATATCGTTGCTAGATGTGAGTTTAGATTTAAGCCTGTTTTAGAAAGCGTGATATCCTTGCCACTTGTATTGCCGCCTTCAGTGCTTGGATTTTATATCTTGATACTCTTATCGCCATACTCATTTTTGGGTGAATTTATGGAAAAATATTTTGATATTAGGCTTGTTTTTAATTTCAGCGGTCTTGTGATTGCTAGTTGTATTTACTCATTGCCCTTTATGTTTTCGCCGATTTTATCAGGTTTTAAATCCCTGCCAAATTCGCTTATAGAAGCTAGTTATAGCCTTGGCAAAGGCAAGCTTACTACCTTGTTTCGTGTCGCTATGCCAAATATTAAGCCATCGCTTTTGAGCGCTATTATCATTAGTTTTGCTCACACTTTGGGCGAATTTGGAGTGATTTTGATGATAGGCGGAAGCATAGAAGGCAAGACTAAGGTCGCTAGTATCGCTATTTATGAGGCTGTTGAGATATTGGATTATAAACTTGCACATATATATTCAGCGATTATGCTTATAATTAGCTTTAGTGTTTTGTTTTTAGTCTATTTCATAAACCAAAAAATAGAGAAAAAATAGTATAATACCTAAATTTATTTTAGGGGATTTTGATGAAAAATATATTTTTTTGCCTTATAATTAGCTTGGTATTTTTAGGTTGTAGTAGCCCTGTTTTTACTAGTTATCTCTCAACTTCTAATCCGATTTTTATCACTGAAAATATAAAAGGCAAGAGCTTTAGTATATCTTCACAAAATTTCAGCGAAAACTTTAAAAATAATCTAAGCTCTGCCCTAATCCAAAATGGCTATAAAAAAGCTACCAAAAATCCAGATATCGCAATCAAAATTACGCTAAATTACCTACGCCAAAATAGCGATATTAAGAATAATAATTTTATGGAATTTGGCTTTGGTAGTGGCGGATTTAGGCATGTTGGCTTTGGTAGCGGCTTTGGTGGTGGATACGAAAATGAGTATTTTTACGATGCTCAAGCCTCGCTTTTAATCGCTCTTAAAGATAGCAATAATTATCAAACGAATTTAAATCTACAAAGCCAAAAATCTAGCTTTGAGTACTCTCAAACTCAAGCTATAGATAGCTTTGAGCTTAAAATAATATCTAAAATTATTGAAATTTTAAATGGATTTTAGCCCGAATTTAGCCACAAAAGTTGATTAAAATAGTATATTTTTAACCATCAAAATAAACATAATTATATATAGGCCAAGCGCCAATCTTTTTTGAATATTTTTATCAACTTTATGGCCAAATTTTACACCAAAATATACTCCAATTATAGACCCAATCCCAATTGTAAATCCGCTTTTATAATCCACAAGTCCAGCATTTGCTAAGCTTATAAGCCCAGAAAATGAGCTAAATATGACAAAAAATAGCCCAATTGATATAGCTTTTTTGATATCCATTTTTAAAAATCCCACAAATATCGGTGTTAAAAATAGCGCCCCGCCAATCCCAGCCGATATCGCCACAGCACCTACTAAAACCCCCACACCAAACATTATAAATTTAGATATATCTTTTGGATTTTCATTTACCACATCAGCTTGAAAAAACTTAATTATAGCCACAAAAAGTATAAAAAGCACCGCTAATTTAAGCACAATACCAGGCATATTTAAAACGATAAATCCGCTAAAACTAGCCCCCAAAAGCCCACCAATGCCAACTACAATCCCATCATTTAAAACCAATTTTTTATTTTTATAATTTATATAACTACCAAACACCGCCCCCATAAACATCTGAAGCACACTAATACCAATTGCACTCTTAATATCAAAACCCAAATTTAGCAGTATCGGAACCAAAATCGTCCCCCCGCCAATCCCAAAAAATCCGCTAATAAACCCCACACCAACCCCGATAGCGACAAATAACGCAATCAACAAATAGATAGTATCGCCAGATAAGATCATATCAACCATTTTTACACCTTAAATTTAATGCCAAATTATAGTAATCCTAAGATAAAATCTAGCTTTGAAATAGTAATTTTTAAGATTGATAAAGAAAATTTTTTGTATAATATTTCTTTAAAAAAACTTTTTGGAGCTAATATGCTTTTACTCTGTGATCCAACCATATATTTTAGAGAAATTTTACGCCAATATCCAAAATCTTATCTAGCTGAAGATGAGACTCAATCAATCATCGGAATTGATTGTGAGTATATCAGCGGAGATGACTTTGGCAAATTAAACGATAGAATAAAAAACGGCCAAAAAATCTCAAATTTTGCCGGGCTTTTTGGCGTTTTAAGCTATGAAGCAGTATATAAATTCGAAAAAATTGGTGAGCTTAAACCCGCATTATATGAGTTTCCATTATATCATTATAGCGACGCTAAAGCCTATCTTCACTATGACAAACAGAGTAAAATTTATAGCTTTTATGGTGATAGCAACTACTTTAATAATCTTAAAGATATTAAGCCACTTAAATCAGATAAAAGCTATTTTTACACCATCAAAAGCGACTTAAATAGCCAAAAAGCCGACTATTTAAAGATGATTGAAACGGCTAAAAATTATATAAAAAATGGTGATATTTTCCAAGTAGTCTTATCCAAAACTTTAGAGCTTCAAAGCGATTTTGATCCACTTGAATTTTATGAAATTTTAAAATCACAAAATCCTAGCCCATATATGTTTTACTATCCAAGTGAATTTGGCACCATCGTAGGTAGTAGCCCAGAGCTAGTAGTAGAGATCAAAAAGGGCATTATCCACACAAGCCCAATTGCCGGAACCAAAAAGCGTGGGAGAGATGCTAATGAAGATGAAATTATAAAAAATGAGCTTTTAAATGATGAAAAAGAGCTTAGTGAGCATAGAATGCTAATTGATTTAGCTAGAAATGATATAGGCAAATTCGCACTTCCAAGTAGCGTAAAAGTGATAAATCCTATACATATTAAGTTTTATGAAAGTGTAATGCATATCGTAAGTGATATATACGCAGAGCTTAGAGACTCATCATCAGCGATGGATGCGATAGCTACGATATTTCCTGCTGGCACACTTAGCGGTAGCCCAAAGATAAGAGCGATGCAAATTATAAATGAGCTTGAAGAGCATAGTCGTGGAATTTATGGTGGTGGGATTGGATTTTGGCATTTTAATGGCGATATGCAAATGGCGATTTTGATTCGTTCAGCTATATTTGTGCCAAATTCAGATTCAAATCGTGTATTTATCGGCGCTGGTGCTGGTATCGTATGGGATAGCATAGCCCAAAATGAGTATGAAGAGATCTGCAACAAACGCAAAAGCTGTCTAAAAATCTTCGAGCAATACGCAACCAAAAGGGATAAATAATGATTTTAATGATTGATAATTATGATAGTTTTGTCTATAATATCTATCAATATATCTTAGATACAACTAATGAGTCTATAAAATGCGTTAGAAATGATGAGATCACAATTGATGAGATCAAAGCCTTAAATCCATCTAAAATTATCCTAAGCCCAGGGCCAAAGCACCCCAAAGATAGTGGCGTTTGCTTAGATATTTTAAGGGCGAATTTAGGCATTCCTATACTTGGAATTTGCCTTGGGCATCAAGCTATCGGGCTAGTTTATGGTGCTGATATCAAGGTACTTGACACCCCAGTACACGGCAAAATATCCCAAATTCATATCCAACAAAATAGCCTTATATTTAATGGCTTACCAACTGAATTTAGCGTGATGAGATACCACTCTTTATATGTAGATAATCTACCGCCAAACTTGCAAGCCACAGCTTATAGCAGCGATGGGGTTTTGATGGCGTTAGAAGATAGTAAAAATCAAATTTTTGGGATACAATTTCACCCTGAAAGCTTCTTTAGTCAATATGGCAAACAGATAATAGCAAACTTCGTCTCGCTAAATAAAAAAGATAATGAAGAGCCTAAAAAAGCCAATTTCGCACCATTTCTTACCAAGCTCCAAAAGGGCTTTGCCCTTGATAGCAAGGATTATGAGATAATATGCAAAGAGATTTATAAGAAAAATTATGATGAAGTCCAGCTTGGGGCTTTACTAGTTTTAATAAGCGAAAAATCCCTATATCCAGATAGCTTAGCAGCACTTGTAAAAAATATACTAAAATACTCAACTACATATAGTGATAACTCCAAAATGATGGATATAGTAGGCACAGGTGGCGATGGCCTAAAAACGATAAATATCTCCACAACAACAGCCTTCATACTAGCATCTTTGGGTGTCAAAGTAGCCAAACACGGCAACAAAGCCATAACCTCCAAAAGCGGTAGTAGCGATGTTTTAGGTCAAATAGGTATAAATCTAGATAGCGATATCGAGCATTTGAAATTTAAACTCAATAACCAAAATTTAGCCTTTTTTCATGCTCCATATTTTCACCCTATTACAGCTAGTGTGCGTGATGTGAGATTAAGGCTTGGTGTGGGAACGGTCTTTAATATCCTTGGCCCACTTCTAAATCCAAATTTAAGCCTTAGCAATCAAGTAGTAGGCAACTACCTTGAAGAAGTTAATGAGTTAATCGCAGCTACTTTACTAAATTTAGGTCGCAAACACGCTATTGTAGTCCATGGAATGGACTCTATGGATGAGATAACCCTTTGCGATGAGACTCTAATCCACGAAGTCAAAGATGGCAAAATACTAGAATATAAGATCACGCCAGAGCAATTTGGCTTTAAAAGGGCATTCCACTCTGATATTGCCGGTGGCGATGCTAGTTACAATGCCGAAATTTTAAAAGCCACGCTAAAAGGCGAGCTTAGTGGGCCAAAATTTGATATAGTGCTTTTAAATGCGATGTTTGCTCTATATACAGCAGATGGCGCCAACTCTCCACTAGAAGCTAAGGATATAATCTTAAATGCGATTAAATCTGGCAAGGTTTGGGAGTTTTATCAAAGCTATGTGGAGAGTTTTGAGTAGATTTAGAAAATTCAGTGAGTTTATAACTATATCAAAATTTGCTGAATTTTATAAATTTAGAATTCAAATTTTATAATTTATTCAATTTTATAAATTTAAAAATTTCTTTTGCGATAGCATAGCTAACATTTACTGTCACAGCATTACCAAATTGTTTATACGCTTGACAATCAGATACAACTTGCTTCCAGTCATCTGGAAAACCCTGTAGTTTCCTACACTCATTTGGCGTTAATTTTCTTATATTGGTTCTGGTTTCATCGTTATTTGCTACAAAATTTTTTTCATCTGTCACATAGTTATCTTGACTAGCTCGATGCATTTTTGCCATTGTAGCAGTCAAAGTTTTTGAGATAGGCAAATCTATTGTAGGTTTTGCCATATAACCCTTTGTGCCATATCCTAATATAGTATTTATAATTTTTTTTGATAAAAAATACTTAGCTTCTACTTTTTCATCTAATAAATCTTGAGTTGTTATTTCTAATTTTTGTTTTTTAGGAAATTTAAATTTTGTTTTTTTAAAGTATTTTTTTGAAAATGCCACTATGAAACATCGATTTCTGCGTTGTGGTATCCCAAAATCAGCACTATTTAACACTTCATAATATATATAAAATCCAAGTTTATCTAACTCTAATAAGATTTTATCAAAAGTTTTTCCTTTATCGTGATTTATTATATTTTTTACATTTTCTAAAACAACAACTTTTGTGTTATGTTTTTCTATAATTTTTTGAATTTCAAAAAATAGAGTTCCTCTCTGTGTGTCACTAAAGCCTTCTAGTTTTCCAAGAGTACTAAAAGGTTGACAAGGGAAACCGGCTAATAAAATTTCGTGTTTTGGAATTTCATCTTGTAATTCTCTTATATCTCCATAAATTATCTCTTTACCAACATTTTCTTGATATGTTAAACAAGCAAATTTATCAAAGTCATTAGCCCAAATCAAATTAAATCCAGCGTATTTAAAACCCAAATCCAATCCACCAATACCAGCAAAAAGGCTAATAGTGTCAAATTCGATATTTATTGGTTTAATTCTTTGCATATTTATGAATTCGCTTTTATTAGTTCTTTTATAATTTGCATTAAAACATCTACAACAATTGAATTTCCACTTTGTTTATAACTTTGTGCATTAGAAACAGTTTGTTTAAAATCATCACAAAACCCCATAAGCCTTAAACTTTCTCTTGGTTGCAAAGCCCTAATTTTTCCGTTTGTTGTCACATAATTATTGACACTAGCCCTATGCGTATTGCCTTGCGTACTAAGAATCGCTCGTGCTATTTTTAAATCAATTTTTACATCTTCATGATAAAAATTTTTTGTTCCAGGAGACATTACATAAGTAACAAGTTTATCTGAAAGATATTTATCTACTATTTCTCCACCATTTTTTAGTTTAATGTTACCAAATTTATCATATGTCATATTTCCATTAGCACAATTATCAAGCAAAAAATCTTGCATAGTATACTTAAGTAAAACTTCTTGTGGAAAATTAAATTTTTTGTAAACTTCTTCATCTTTAAAACCAACAACAAAAAGTCGTCTTCTACCTTGTGGAATTCCATAATTACGACTATCTAAAATTTTCCATTTTACAAAATAGTGAAGTTGAGAAAATGTATTTTGCATTATTTGCCAAGTTTTGCCTTTATCATGTGTCAAAACCCCATAAACATTTTCGTAAATAAAAAATTTAGGCTCTATTTCTTTTATCAATCTAACATAATCATAAAATAATGTTCCTCTTGTATCCTCAAGCCCACCTCTAGCTCCAGCAATTGAAAAACTCTGGCAAGGACTTCCACCAACAAATAAGTCAACTTTATTTTTAAAATCATTTCCATCTAACAATCTAACATCATAAAAAAATTTATCATCTGAAATTTTATAATTATTTTTATATGTAATTTCTACAAAATTTTTCTTTTTTGATTTTGTTTTATATAAATTTTTTACATATTTATTTTTATTATTTATGGAATTCATATTTTTTATGTTTTGTAATTCAATATCATAATTTATATTAATGTCAATATTACCATTATCACAAGCAAATATAATTTCATGCTCTAAATTTAGTCGCCTAAAAGCATATTCAATAGCACCGATTCCGCTAAAAGTTGTAGCTAATCTCAAATTGTCTCACTTGATAAATCATAATTTGAATCTCGCCTTAATAGTTCTAATTTTTTAAATTTCTCATAATGTCTAGTCATAAATTCCATTCTTTTATCTGTCAAAATTGACTTAAAAATAGGCTGATTAAGAAGTAGTTTGCTTTTTAAAATTTCATCATCAAGTAAAAATGAAAAACATAAATTTTTATTTTCATCAACAGAAATTAAATGTTTATCAAATAAAGCATCAGCATTAGCACAAAGTAAAATTCCATTATTTATATCAAATTTTTCATTTTCGTTTGCCTCGGCATAACTTACTATATGTGAAGCTCTAAAAAGAGTTCCAACTTTTGTATAATCTGCACTTATCCAAGTAAAAGGACAAATTATTTCATTATCTTTTTGCAAGCAAGCCATAATTTCATCGGTCAACATTTTTCGCCATTTTGGTTGAAATTTTCTAGTTATCATTTCATCTGAATTAATATTTTCTTGTTGCTTTGCATTTTGTATGATTTTTTGCATTTGCTTTTGTTGATAATTCTCATAAGTTTCATTAGTCATATCAAGAAGTGTAAAAAATCTAGGATTTTTCTTTAAGATAATAAAAATTTTACCTTTTTGATCTAGTTTTTCTTCGCATAATAAACAAAATAAATCGCCTTTAAAAATATTTGCCCTTAATTGATGAAAATCCTCATCATTTCTTGCACCAATTCCATGAACTCTAACAGAGAGATTTATAGCAGTAAAATCATTATTGCTTAATTGTATATCTTTGATTTTTCTATAACTATTATAATTTTTATTTAATTTATCAAAAATTCTTTTTGTAAATTCTAACTTAAAATATTTTATATTTTCATTAACTAAATAAACATCTTTGAAATCATTTAATAAATAATTATTATCTCTTGGATTTTTCAAATTTAATGTTTCATAAAACTTTAAACTTAAACCTATATTGCTTTGATGAGCCGTTTCAAAAGGAGCATTTCTTTTATTTTCTAATTCGTACATTTCATCAATACTAAGATAATAAAGTAAATTTCTTTCTAAAGAATTTTGTTTAGTTGCTTTAGCAAAAGTTGGAATATCTGAGTGATTTATAATTTTATAAAAAAGATAAAATTTGCTATAACTATTTTCTTTAATATACTTTGTCATTATAGGAGATACATCATCTAAAAAATCTAAAATTTTATATTTATCCTCTATAAATTCGTTAGTATATATTTTACTCATAATTCTAGCCCTTTTAAATGGGCAAATTATACATAAATAAAATAAAATTAATATAAATTGTAATATAGACCTATTATTAACTAAGTTATTTTTGCGTGTTGATTTGCTTCAACAAACAATTTAAATTGTTTCTTTACTATAATTTCGCACTATTTACAAATTTTAATACCAAAAATTAAAAACAAATTTGAGCAAATTCAAAGTTAAAATTTAATATAATCTGTTTCTTGAAATTTGGAGATTTAATGAAAGAAAAAAAAGAGTATCTAAGTGAGCAATTAATCAGCTATCTAGGCAATAAACGCTCACTCCTATCAAATATCACTAAAGTGATAACTGATATCAAAAATGATCTTGCCAAAAGCAAGATATCATTTGCTGATGTTTTTAGTGGTAGCGGCATAGTCGCAAGAGCTGCTAAATCTCATTCTAGCGTAATCTTTGCCAATGATTTAGAGAGATACTCATACATTATAAACTCATGTTATCTATCAAATTACAATCCAAATTTGATAGATAATCTATCTAAATATTTTACTCAAATTCAAAATAATTTCACCCCAAAAGAGAGCTTTATAAGCGAACTTTATGCCCCAAAAAATGATGAAAATATCCAAAAAAATGAAAGAGTTTTTTACTCTAGGCAAAATGCGTTAATTTTAGGCGGTTTAAGAGATGAAATATCTAAAATTCCAACTGAATTTCAAAAATATTTTATCGCCCCGCTGCTTAGTCAGGCTTCCATCCACTCCAATACCGGTGGGGTTTTTAAAGGATTTTATAAAGACAAAGATGGCGTTGGTAAATTTGGCGGACAGGGCGAAAATGCATTGAGGCGAATTCTGGGTAAAATAGAGCTAAAAATGCCGATTTTTTCAAATTTTCAAAGTGAATTTGAAGTTTTCCAAAATGACGCTTTGGAATTTGCCAAATCCATATCAAAAGTCGATATAGCCTATTTTGACCCACCTTATAATCAACATCCTTATGGGTCAAACTACTTTATGTTAAATTTAATTAGCAATTTTAAAGCTCCAAATATAGAACAAATCAGCAAAGTTAGCGGCATACCAAACGACTGGAACCGCTCAAAATATAATAAAAAAGCAAAAGCAAGCGATGAATTTTTCAACCTTTTAAGCGAATTTAAAGCCAAATATCTAATCATCTCATTTAGCTCAGATGGCTTTATCAGTATGAATGAATTTTTGATAAATTTAGCAAAAATTGGCGAGGTTGATAAGGTAGAGATCAAATACCCAACTTACAGAGCTAGTAGAAATTTAAACTCAAGAGATTTATATGTGACAGAGTATCTTTATATCATCAAAAAGGATATGAGATGAAGCCATTAATCAAAATTTGCGGTATCAAAAATTTAAACGAAGCCAAAAGTGTATGCGAGTGCGAATTTGACGCTCAAAGGGTGGATTTCATCGGTGTGATTTTTGCTCAGAGTAAAAGGCAAGTTAGCTTAGAAATGGCTAAAAATATTGCTGATTTGGCTCATAAATTTGGTATAAAAGTTGTTGGAGTATTTGCTGGGATTGAGTTTGATAAGATAGCCAAGATAGTGAATTTAGCGAATTTAGACGCTGCTCAAATCTATGAAAAAGTAGATGATAAAACCAAATTTGGTTGCGAAGTTTGGCAAGTTTTTAGCGTGGATGAATCATTACCAGAGCTTAATGGGAGTTATGATAAAATATTATTTGATACAAAAGGTGAAAAAAAGGGTGGAAATGGGGTTAAATTTAATTGGGATTTACTAAAAAATTTAGATATTAAATTTGGTTTAGCCGGTGGAATCGGTGTAGAAAATTTAAAAGAAGCTATGAAGCTTAAACCAAATTTAATTGATATAAATAGTAAAATAGAAGATGAGTTTGGGTTTAAAGATAGCAAAAAGATATATAAAATTTTAAAAATAGTTAATTTAGGAGATTTAAGATGAATGCAAAAGCCTATTTTGGTAAATATGGTGGCCAATTTGTCCCTGAAACCGTGATGAGCGCATTAAATGAGCTGGAAGTTGCTTATGAAAAGATAGCTAGTAGCGATGAGTTTAAGGCTGAGTTAAATGAGCTTTTAAGAGATTATGTAGGCAGACCAAGCCCATTGTATCACGCCAAAAGGCTAAGTGAGCATTATGGGCATGATATCTATCTAAAAAGAGAAGATCTCAATCACACAGGAGCTCACAAGATCAATAACGCCCTAGCCCAAGCTTTGCTTGCCAAAAAAATGGGTAAAAAAAAGGTTTTAGCCGAAACAGGCGCTGGTCAGCACGGCGTGGCTACTGCGACTGCGGCGGCGCTTTTGGGTTTGGAGTGTGATGTTTATATGGGCGAATGCGATACCAAAAGACAGGCTCTAAATGTCTATAAAATGCAGCTTTTAGGGGCTAATGTAGTGCCTATTAGCGATGGACTTGGCACGCTTAAAGAGGCCACCACGGCAGCTATTCAAGCGTGGGTAAATGAGATAGAAACAAGATTTTATGTGATCGGTTCAGCTGTTGGGCCTCATCCATACCCAAAAATCGTTAGAGATTTCCAAAGTATAATCGGCACTGAAGCCAAAGCACAATTAGATGAAAAAGGGGTAAAAGCTGATTATATCATCGCTTGTGTTGGCGGTGGGAGTAATGCTATTGGGATATTTTCAGCTTTTTTAGATGATCCAAGTGTAAATATCATAGGCGTAGAAGCCGCTGGGCTTGGTATAGAGACTAAATACCACGCAGCGACTCTAACTAAGGGCGCTGATGGCATAATCCATGGGATGAAAACCATCGTTTTACAAGATGAATTTGGAATGATTTTGCCCGTTCATAGCATAAGTGCGGGGCTTGATTATCCAGGTGTTGGGCCCGAGCATGCGCATTTACAAGATATAGGTAGAGTGAGCTACTACGCTGTTAATGATGATGAGTGTATAAATGCCCTAAGACTTCTATCAAAATTAGAAGGGATAATACCAGCTATTGAGAGCTCTCACGCCCTAGCCTATTTAGATAAGCTCTGCCCAACCTTAGATAAACGATCAAATATTGTTGTCAATGTAAGTGGTAGGGGTGATAAGGATATGCATACTATAATGGAGTATAAAAAAGGAACAATCTATGGATAAAATATCAGCTGCTTTTAATGGTAAAAAGGCAAATATCGGATATATTTTAGCTGGATATCCAAGCTTAGAATATACAAAAGAGTTTTTGAATTTATTAGATGATAGTATCTTGGATTTAGTAGAAATAGGAATACCATATTCTGATCCATTAGCTGATGGAAAAGTAATCGCAAATGCCGCTTTTAAAGCGTGTGAAAATGGGGTAAATACAACAAAGGTATTTAATATGCTAAAAGAGGTAAAAACCAAAAAAGCCTTAGTATTTTTAGTCTATTATAATATCATCTTAACTTATGGTGAAGATAGATTTTTACAAGATAGCAAGGATTGTGGAATTAGCGGAATTTTAGTCCCTGATATGCCTTTTGAAGAGAGTAGTAAATTCGCCCAAAAATGCGAAGAATACGGCATCGCACTCATAAGATTAATCGCTCCTACAAGCACCAAAAGGTCAAAAGAGATATTAAACAAAGCTAATGGTTTTATCTATGCTGTAGGCTCTTTGGGTGTAACTGGCGGGGAACAAAGCTCAATTGATAGATTAAAAGATATGATTAAAACTATAAAAGACAACACCAATTTGCCTGTCGCCATAGGCTTTGGGGTCAAGAATGCTAGCGATGTCAAAAAGGTAAAAGAGTATGCCGATGGAGCAATCATAGGCACTAAGATTATAGAAATCACAAGCGAATTTGACCCACAAACCGCTCATAAAAAGATAAAAGAGCTATTTGAATAGATATAAATTTGGCTAAATTTGCGATAAT
This sequence comes from Campylobacter lanienae NCTC 13004, assembly GCF_002139935.1. Classification (NCBI taxonomy): domain Bacteria; kingdom Pseudomonadati; phylum Campylobacterota; class Epsilonproteobacteria; order Campylobacterales; family Campylobacteraceae; genus Campylobacter; species Campylobacter lanienae. Next base: position 1,312,827 of record NZ_CP015578.1, read on the forward strand.
AATTTAGCCAAAAAATCTATAAATATTCTCTTTTAAAGTTAAATTTTGTATAATACCGTCCAAAACTCGAGGAGATTATAATGCTAAATGCTATTAACTACGCTACAAAGCACTTTTGCAGTGATATTTTTGGATACAAACTAGAAGAGGGAAAGAGCCTAGGCAAAGATTTATATGGTGCTAGCATTCCGATATATAAAGATGGCGAAGAGATCCAATTTTATCTATACTTCAAAAAAGAGACATTAGAGCTATTTGTAGATAAATTATTTAATAAAGAAGAAGGCAAAAAAACAGATCTAGGCGATTTAAGCAGAGAAGTAGCCAATCAAATCGTAGGATACGCCAAAAATCTCTTAAATGACAATAACAATGGAAATTACAAGCTTGGCACACCTGAATTTTTAGGTAAAGTTGAGAGATTTCCAGTTAGACTTGAAAAATCACAAATATTTAAAATGAAAAACAAAACATTTAAAATAGGCTACAAAAGAGCATGAACGATACAGATCTAAGCCCAAATGGCTTATTTCACGGCTATGATGAGCTACTTGATATAGGGGTGGAGTTTATCAGCGATCTTGGTATGACTACAATTAGCGTTAGAGAGCTTTTAAAACTAGAAATCGGCTCTGTTATAGACCTAGAAAAGCCAGCCGGAGAGAGTGTAGAGTTATATATAAATAACAGAATATTTGGCAAAGGCGAGGTAATGGTATATGAGAAAAATCTCGCAATCCGTATAAATGAGATATTAGACTCTAAATCTGTAATCCAATATTTCAAAAGAGAGCAGTTATGAAAATTTTGCTTTTAATGATAATATCCTTGCCACTTTGGGCTGTGAATTTGCTCACTCATAATATCTATGAAAGAGATGAGAGAGTTGATATTATGCTAAGCTTTGACGCTCCATATAGTGGCACTATAAAGCAACAAAACAACAATCAAACAACCAATATAATCTTAGATAGCGTATCAACCAAAGACAAAATCAATAAAGCTATAAAATCCAATATCTTACAAAACATACAGATCGCCTCTGCTAATAACACAACTATATTAGAGCTAAAATCATCAAAGCCAATCTCTATAATAGCATCTAAAACAAGTGATAAATTTGGCCTTAGAATTCGCATAACACCACAAACAAAGCCGAGCCAAACCGCCACAACCAAACCCATACCAAAAGAGCCATCACTACCCAATATCCCAACCAAAAAAGATAGTCAAGATGATATCTATACAAACTATGTTATCGTAATTTTAGTGCTATTTACACTATTTGTATTTTCTATGTATCTTAAAACCAAATACGCTAAGAAAAATTTAAAATCCAAAGCCCCTAAGCCAAAAGATCAAACCCCAAAGATCAATCCAAACCCAAAACCATTTGAAATATCTACGCAAAATATCTCAAATTCAGCCAAACCAAATGGTAATCTAAGCTGGAATTTAGATAATGAAAGCGTTGATATAATCTATGAAAAACCACTAGATGAACAAAATAAAGTAATCTTGCTAAACTACGAAAACCAAAAATATCTAGTTTTAGTAGGTAGCTCAAATGTGCTTTTGGATAAGTTTGGCGAAGAGAAGATAAAAAATAAAGATGATTTTGAGCTATTTTTTCAAGAGAACAAGCAAAAGCTTGGAAACTACCTTCAAGAGCGTAAAAATGCCTTAAATAGCTACAAAGATATGATGGATAAAGAGTAAATTTAATCTTAAAATAAAGGAAAAAAATGAGTATCAAAAATTTAGATGATTTAAAAAATTTTACCGATGAGATACGCTCCAAAGCTGGATATAAAGACCCAATCGCCTTTGCCATAGGCAGAAGCATCAAGGGCAAATCAGGCAAGACAATAAGCGTAAATTACGCAGTGGTAAATATGAATGAAAATTATGGAAGCGCCGCTGTATTAAGCTGGGCAATTGAGAAAAATGGGATAAAAATCGATAATAGCACAAGCGAATTTATAGCACCTATTAATTCAAGCATTGTCAGCGACGCTTTGGATATTTTCGATTTTTTAGTTGATGAGTGCGAAGGCGATAAACACAAAAATATCCAAAATTTACTAATCTTAGATGAGATTTTAAGTGAAGACGAATTAGAATCCGACGCTCAATTTGTAGTTACATTTTTATATAGCGATGAAGCACCAAAAAGCGTTGAAGCCGTATATCTAAAACTATATCTACTATCATTAAACAAAGCTGAAATTAGAAGCTTGAATTTAAATGGCGCCTTTGGGATACTCCCAAATTTAGCTTGGGATAGCGATGGAAATCCGCACGAGCTAGATCACCTAAGAGAGAATGAAATTTGGCTAAAAATGAAAGGCTGGTATCCAAATATCGTAAGCGTAGATAAATTCCCACGCTACCTAAATCACATAATCCCAAGTGACAATACTAGAATTCTAGATAGCGCTAAAGTCAGAATGGGCGCAGTATTAGCCCCAGGCACCACCATAATGCCTGGCGCTGCGTATGTCAATTTCAACTCAGGCACCACCGGCGCTGTGATGGTAGAAGGTAGAGTATCAAGCTCGGTCAAAGTAGGCGATGGTAGCGATATAGGTGGCGGTGCTAGTATCTTAGGGGTACTTAGCGGCACAAATGGCAACCCAATTAGCATAGGCAAAAGATGCTTATTAGGCGCAAACTCGGTCACAGGTGTCCCGCTCGGCGATGATTGTATCGTAGATGCAGGTATTGCTATCTTAGAGGGCACAAAGGTATTTATAAATGACAAAGAAGCCCTTCAAAAGCTAAATCCTACATTTGAATTTAACCAAGACATCTATAAAGCCTCTCAACTAGCGAATTTAAATGGAATTCACTATCGCCAAAATAGCCAAACAGGTCAAATCACAGCCAACATCAGCAAAAGAGCGATCAAACTAAATGCCGATTTGCACTAAGGAGACAAAATGGTTGAAATCAAAGGCCTAACTCATCGTTTTGGCTCGCAACTACTCTTTGAAGATGTAAATTTAAAGCTAAATTCGCACAATCGCTATGGCCTAATCGGCGCAAATGGTGCTGGAAAATCTACATTTTTAAAGATTTTAAGTGGCCAAATAGAACACACTAGCGGCGATATAATTATAGAATCTAATAAAAAAATCGGCGTCTTAGGTCAAGATCAATTCGCCTTTGAAGACTTCAGCTTAAAAGACGCTGTTTTATGGGGCAATAAAAGACTATATGATGCGATAAAAGAGAAAGAAAAATTATATCTAAGCGAAGAATTCACAGATGAAATTAATGAGCGTTTAAGCGAACTTGAGATTATCACCGCTGAAGAGGACCCAACATATGAGTATGAAACAAGGATAGAAAAAATCCTAAGCTCACTTGGCTTACATGAGTATGATAAATTAATGAGCCAAATCGAAAGCAGCGATAAGGTAAAAGTCTTGCTCGCTCAAGTGCTATTTCCTAAGCCTGATATTTTATTTCTTGATGAGCCGACAAACAACCTTGATATCGATGCTATCGCTTGGCTAGAAAGAGAGTTAATCAACCACGAAGGCACGCTAGTAGTAATCAGCCACGATAGACACTTTTTAAATAGAGTTTGTACGCATATTTTGGATGTGGATTTTAAACAAATTAGAGAATTTAGCGGTAACTATGATGATTGGTATATCGCAGCAAATTTAGTAGCCAAACAAGCTGAAATGGAGCGTGATAAGAAGTTAAAAGAGCGTGAAGAGCTTGAGAAATTTATAGCTAGATTTAGCGCTAATGCCAGCAAAGCCAAACAAGCCACAAGTAGAGCCAAACAGCTTGAAAAACTCCAAATCAATGAGATCAAAACATCTAGCCGCCGTGATCCTAGTATACTGTTTAGGATTAATCGTGAGATCGGAAATGAGCTAATCGAGCTAAAATCAGTAAGCAAAAAATTTGATAATAATGTAATTTTGGATAATTTCAATTTTAAGATGAATAAAGGCGATAAAATCGCAATCATCGGCACAAACGGCGTTGGCAAAACCACTCTATGTAAAATTCTCACAAGTGAATTGTCAGCAGATAGCGGAGATATTCATATCGGCGCTACAATCGAGCTGGGCTACTTCGCTCAAGATAGCTCAAACAAAATCACAGGCAACCATAAATTATACGAGTGGCTTCAAGACTCTAAAAACAAAGATCTAGATGAGATACGCAAATGCCTTGGTAGAATGCTATTTAGCGGCGCTGAACAAGAAAAAGAAGTTGGCAGTCTAAGCGGTGGCGAAAAGCATAGATTAATGCTATCTAAGCTTATGCTACAAAGGGCGAATTTACTTATCTTAGATGAGCCAAATAACCATCTTGATCTTGAAGCTATCATCGCTTTAGGCGAGGCGCTTTATAATTTTAGTGGTAGTTGTATCTGCGTAAGCCACGATAGAGAGCTTATAGATGCTTTTGCTAATAGAATTTTACACCTTAAAGGTAATGGCCAAATCGTGGATTTTAAAGGTAGTTATGAAGAGTATAGAGTCGCTTATGGATTGGATGAAAAATGATACAAATTTGGCTTAACTCAAATTCCATCACCATAAAAGCCAATTCCACCCTTGCCGAGCTAATAAAATCACAAGGCTACGATCACAGCAGAGTCGCCGCCGAAATAGATATGCAAATCGTCCCAAAAGTCAAATGGGGTGAGTTTATCATAAAAGATGGTATGAAAATCGAAATCGTAGAATTCGTAGGTGGCGGATAAGGCTATATTTAGATCCATTATATAATGGATCTAAATCTTGACTATTTTGCTTGATTATCTTGCTTGATATCTCTAAATTTCAGTGTTGCTACTATAAATATCACAAAGGATAAAATAGATAAAATCATTGAGATATCGCCCATAAATGTGCCACCGCCAAATCTTCCAACATTACCAACCATAATATTTATAACAATAATAAGCTCAATAATTCCAGTAATTACTGCTAAAATCCCAAGATACAAGCTATATATAAAGTATTTTTCATTTGTTACATAAGCTAAGGTTTTATACCATTTAAAAAGCATATAAATACAAACAACTAAAAAAATTAAACCAAATATAAGGCTAAAATATGGAAAACCATTATTATAAAAAGTAGGAATTAAATTTTCTACAAATGCTTTAGTACAGATAAAGACCATGACACACGATATAAGCATATAGGCATAATATTTTATAAGTGCTAAAGAGTTAGCAAGTTTAGACAAACAAAAGCTCACCCAACCCATCAAAACAACAGATAAAACAGTAAAGAAATAGTAAAAAAACCCGCTAAATTCCGGATAAGCCGCATAAGAATTAATAGAATTTATCAAAATAGCAATAATGATAAAAATCTTTACAGGATGGATATTAATAGCCAAAATATTGTTTTTTGCTTCATTTAGATCCAAAAAGGCATATTTAGAATCTATCTTTGGTAAATTTGTATTTTGTAAGCTACCACCAATAGAGCCGAAATTTGGCGAAAAGCTTTTGCTAATAATATAAATTTCAACAGCTTTTCCATCTTTTATATCAAAATCAACCTCCAAACCCTCTATCTTACTATTTTCATTAAGATTTTTTATGGCATCTTCATCATAATAATATCTATTGCCATCTTCGCCGCTAATGGCACCGGCACCTAAAATTTTCCCCTTCATTAAACACTCCTTAAATTAAAATTTAATCAATATCACAATTATATCAAATTACAAAGCCATTTAGACAAAATTTAAATTCAATCAAACAAAAAGTGGCTTAAATAAAGCCACAAGCCAAATTTAACTTATAAAATAATCCCCATCAAAGCTAACAAGCGAATATTTACGCTCACTTCCTAGCCCTGTAGTTAGCTCATCAATACTTAAAAACTCCAAGCTATCCGCACCAATAAATTTACACACCTCTCTAGCATCCATCCTAGCGCTAATTAACTCTTCATAACTTGGCGTATCGATACCATATCTACAAGGATGTTTGATCTCAGGAGCGGCAATTTTCATATGAATTTCCCTAGCGCCAGCATTGCGAAGCAGCTCTACAATCTTCTTGCTAGTTGTCCCACGCACTATACTATCATCGATTACTACAATGCTTTTGCCTTTTAAGACACTACTCATAGGATTTAATTTTAATTTAACCTTAAGGTTTCTCATCTCTTGGGTTGGCTCTATAAAGGTCCTACCCACATAGTGATTTCTCACAATCGCCATCTCAAATGGGATTTTACTCCTAGCAGCATACCCCAAAGCCGCAGGCACACCAGAGTCCGGCACCGGCACGACAAAATCAGCCTTACAAGTGGATTTATCAGCTAGAATTTCACCAAGCTTTTTTCTAATCTCATATACATTTTTACCATCTATCACACTATCGGGTCTAGCAAAATATATATACTCAAAAGCACAAATTCTAGGGTCTTTAGTCTCAAATAGATCTATACTTTTAAATGAGCTTTTGCCCTCTTCAAATATAATCATCTCGCCAGGCGCTACATCACGCACAAATGTAGCCCCCACCAGATCAAAAGCACAGCTCTCACTAGCTACGATATATCCACCATCTTTTAATCTACCTATGCTAAGAGGCCTAACGCCGTATGGATCACGCACCACAAACATCTTAGAGCGACTCAAAATCAACAAACAATACGCCCCAACGATATGCCCCAAAGCCTCTATAATGCGATCTTGTAAATTCTCTTTTTTGCTTTTAGCTATTAAATGTAAGATATTTTCTGTATCCATATTGGATTGAAATATCGCACCATCTTCGATTAATCGCTCCCTAACTTCATATTTATTAATCAAATTTCCATTATGAACGATACTAATCTCACCCAAAGAGTATTTCGCACTCACCGGCTGAGCATCTAGCACACTATCACTTCCAGCGGTTGAATATCTATTATGCCCTATAGCCATCTGCCCTTGTAATATCTCGAAGCTAGCGCTATTAAAAACCTCAGTTACTAATCCTCTATTTTTAATAGTTTTAATCTGATGATTATAACTAGAGCTAATCCCACTTGCCTCTTGCCCTCTATGCTGCATAGAAAACAGCCCATAATACGCCGTTTTAGCCGCATCTTTTGAATTTATTACCCCTACTATCGCACACATTTTATATCCCTAAAGCATCATATATTGTATATAATTTTGGCTCTTTATTAGCTAGCCAAATTCCTGCTTTTATCGCACCTTTAGCAAATGTAGCCCTACTTGTAGCTGTGTGATTGAGCTCTATATACTCACCATCATTATAAAATCCAACCGTATGCCTACCCACGATATCACCACCACGAAGCGACATTACAGCTATTTCATTTTTACTTCTGGGACCCATCATCCCATCACGACCACTAATCCTAACATTTGATAAATTCAAATTCCTACCCCTAGCAGCATGCTCCCCAAGAGTCAAAGCAGTGCCACTTGGTGCGTCAATTTTATTGCGATGATGCATCTCAATAATCTCAATATCAAATTCACTTAGCACCCTACTAGCAATCTCAGTTAAGCGATTTAGCACCGCTACGCCTAGACTCATATTTGTAGCTTGAAGTATCGGCATAGTAGCACTTGCTAGTTTGATTAGTTCGCCCCCTTCATCGCCTAGCCCAGTTGTGCCTATAACTAGTGGTTTTGGATTTGTCCTAGCGTAATTAATTAAATTTATAGATGCCTTTGCGATACTAAAATCAATCACCACATCGCTATTATCAAACAAAACATCATATTTATCAGTAACTATCACACCATCATCCACGCTCATAGGCTCTATAGTGTATGCTACTGATAATTTAGCGTTATTAAGTCCTTTTAAATTTGCGATTATCTCGCTTCCCATCTTGCCACTTGCCCCATGCAAACCTATACGAATCATCATCGCCCTTTTTGGATAAATTAAAGTTTTATTCTAGCTAAAAAAAGATAAAAAATAGCAAATTTACAAATATGATTTAAGCTTATACCTTCCGCAAAATCATTTTTAATAAATCTTAAAGAGTTTTAATAAAATTTTAAATTTACTAAAAAAGATTTGGGGCGGATAACTGGGAAAGCTCATTTAAGACTTCAAATTTTTACTAAAATTTTTAGTTTTAGAAAATTTAAATTTTGAATTTATTTTTCTTTTTTGTAAATTTAGAATATTATATAAATTTATTATTATAAGTTTATTTTCTTTTTTAAGTGGGAAGGGGAGCGCTTTTTTGGCAGCTGAGTAGCGTGACAGCAAAAACGATGTAAATCATCGTTTGCGACGCTACGAAGGATAGCAACACCTTGGCTTCCCCCTTAACAACCCCTAACCCCCTGAAAAGCCTTCTATTTCTAACTTCGCAGGTCAGCAAAGCCGACCTTTGCGATGAAGGGCTACGCCCTTTCAAAACCCCTAAAGCCCCGCAAGCGGGGTACCCCATTGCTGTGCTTCGCACAGATTTAACTAATTTTATTAAAAACTCAAAAGAGTTTTTAATAAAATATTTAACTTGCTAAAAAGGTTTTGGAGCAGATAACTGGGGTACCCCACGAAGTGGGGCTTTAGGTGGGTCAAGGGCGAATGGGTCACATTCCAAATTTTCGCCACAAAACAACCATTTAAGGTTGTTTTGCTATTGCGAAAATTTTATCGCAAAGACTAGCTTTGCTAGTCTGCGAAGTAAAAAATAAAAATAATTTAAACCTGTGCGAAGCACAGATTAAATTATTGTAACAATCTTAATATATTTTGTTGGACGGCGTTGGCTTGGCTCATGGCGTAGCTACCACTTTGAGCTAGGATATTGAATTTAGAGAAATTCGCACTCTCACTAGCAAAATCCACATCCCTTATCTGACTTTCAGCTGATTTGACATTGACTTGGGTAACTGTGATGTTATTGATAGTTGCTACTAATTGGTTTTGGACTGAGCCTAGATCTGCTCTTAGTTTATCCAAAGTTTTTCTAGCTGATTCTGCTACATCCACCATAGCTTGAGCACCACCATAGGTATTTACCCCACCGGCTTGAGCCGCTTGACCATAAGCTGCAGAATAGCCACCATCGAAGAAGCCCATAGCCTTAGCGGTAGCAAAATCAATTGTTCCAGCATTCATATATTTTAAATTTACGCTTGATTGATTATAAGTTGCTGAAGCGATAGAAGCTACAGTTATAGCTGCTGCCGACATACCAGACACAATAGACATATTATTTAAACCAACTTTTATATCTCTAGCATCTTGGCGGACAAATGTGATAGTTCCTAAATAAACCGTACCAGCACTATGCGCCGGACCACCTAAGGATGCACCAGTTCTGGCACTAAATACTGTAGTTGCAGTAGCAGAGAATGCTGCTATTCTTATAGCTCTACCATCTTTAGCAGCTAAGACTAGTCTTCCGTTATCCAAACTAGCTTCTACGCCTGTTTCATCTTTTTTAGCATTAATTGCTCCAATTAGAGCGTTATCACTATCATTAGCTTTTACGGTTACATTACCTATACTAACGCCATTAATGATTAAATCTCTTACGGTACCTGCAGCTACAACACCCAAAATTTGAGTATTATTTACATTTACCTTTACGCCAGTTTTATCACTTACGCCGTTCATCATTTCAGCTACAGCTTTGTAGCCATCTGATTTAAATGTGTCATTATCTATTTTTTGAAATTCATAACCGCCAGGGTAACCATCAATTCCGCTTAATTTAACTGCTACGCCTGATAGTGTTGAAATAGATGAAAATATCGCATTATTCGTAGTCTCAAACCTAGTATGCCCAATTGTATTTGAGTTTGTAGCACCTATGCTTACTTTAGCTGTTTCATTGCTATAAGCACCTATTTGGAAGTTTTTATTGCTAAAATTTCCATTTAAGAGTTGTTGGCCATTAAAGCTTGTAGTAGTAGCTATCATATCTAGCTCTTCAAGAAGTCTGCTAATATCATTTTGAAGGGCTCTTCTAGAATCACTATTTTGACCATCTTGAGCTGCTTGGATAGCTTTGGTTTTAATAGTATCTAGTATTTTAATCTGTTCATCCATAGCTTTATCAGCTGTTTGAACTATACCTATTGCGTCATTACCATTAGATATAGCTTGACCTAATGAGTTGGCTTGGCTTTTTAGTGAGTCAGCAATAACTAAGCCAGAAGCATCATCAGCTGCTGTTTGAATTCTAAGGCCTGAACTAAGGCGACCAAGTGAGCTACTAAGTGCTCTATCTGTGATTTGTGAGTTAGCATGAGCATTCATCGCTGCTATGTTAGTGTTGATTCTAAAACTCATATTTGTTCCTTTTTGGAAGATTTAAGCTTAATCCTTTGCTTAAGCATATTTCATTATATCGCACGAAAGATTAAAATATTAATATGGGGGGGGGGGAATTCACTAAATTTTTTAAAAAATTTAAAAAATTTTATATAAATTTCCCTTTTGGGCTTAAATATCACTTAAATTAATTATATTTTAATGGTTAGTTGTAAGCAATATAATGGTAAAAAATTAAAGCAAAATGGATTAAAATGAATTTGTAATGAGAATGTAATTAAATTTTAGATTTTTGGTGTTGTGATCAAGCTAAATGGAGTTTGGATATCCGGTTATCTCGCATTTAGCATAATCATCTTTTGATATTGTTAACAAATTAGGAGATTTAAATTTGCTATTTTATAAATTTAAGTGAGTTTATAGCCAACTTGGTTTTTCACTATTTAACTCACCATCTCCGTAGCTAAACTGCTCTAAGCTACCGGCTTTACATTGGATACAGATATATTTCAAATCGCTTTTAGAGTTTGCTTTAAAGCATCTTTTGCCCTCTGGGTCTATACGCAAGATATCGCCACCATTTACTTCAAACTCTTCGCCATCAATATACAAAACTCCACTCCCCTCAAGCACTATATAGACCTCTTCGTTTTGCTTATGAGAATGGACAAAAGGCACGCTATCACCGGCTTTTAAGTGATTTATAGAGACTTCACAGCCTGTTAAATTCAGCTCATCATGAAACTCGCTTCTAGGGCTATCTTTGCTAGATATTACCTTATAATTTTTACCTGATTTTGTCATTTTGACTCCTTAAATTGATTTAACTAAAAATTAAGATTTTATAAACTCTAAAATTTCATCTACATCATCTATTAATCTATAAAATTCACTATCATAATCTATCAATCCATCATCAGCTAAGCGTTTGAAAAACTCGAAAAGCAACGACCAAAATTCGCTTTGGACAAATACAACTTTATGCTCTTTTATCTTAGTTTGAGCTAAAGTCATCACCTCAAAAACCTCATCTAAAGTCCCAAATCCACCTGGCAAAATGATAAAAGCAGAGCTATCTTTTATCAAAGCGTGTTTGCGATCTCTCAAATTATCCATGGTTACTACAGCACTACAATACGAATTTGGGTGCTGCTCATTTGGCAAAACAACATTATAGCCGATGCTCTCTCCACCCGCTTCAAATGCTCCACGATTCGCTGCTTCCATAATGCCACCAGCGCCTCCAGTTATCACGCCATAACCAGCCTTAGCCAAGGCCGCCGCAATCTCATAAGCCTTTTTATAATGTATATTTGTATCATCCAATCTTGATGAGCCAAAAATCGTTACATACTTCATTTTTGCTCCGAATTTACTCTTTTACACCACAAGAGCTCACCATCATCTAATCTCGTTCTATGTAGAATATTTAATTTTAAATTTAGCTTTATATTTTCAGCCATTTTAAACTCATTTGAGCGATATATCAAGATCCACTCTACCCTAGAATCTAAATTTTTTAAGAAATTTTCGCCACCTTCTATCATCACAAATCTCTTTTCAAAAGCTAGTTTTAGGGAATTTGAGATAGTAACTTCTCTATTTGACACTTTAAAAAGCGGTATTTGTCTATCAAATTCAAATTTAGATGAGTATATCAAGATATTTGGCGCTCTATCATTAGCTAGTCTTGCGTCTAAAATCGGTCTATCTATGCCAACTGTATTACCGCCAACTACCATAAGATCAACTAATGAGCGAATTTGATGAGTGTGAGCTCTGCTAGTTAAATTTGATATCACACCGCCAGTTGCTACGCCATTTTGCGTTAAGGCAATTTTAAAAAATATAAAATTCCCACTTTGCCATCTAAGAAATGGCTCAAGCAACTCATCACACTCCTTAGCACAAACTCCAATATCTATCTCCACGCCATTATCAGCCAAAAGCTTAGCCCCGCCCTTAGCATGCTCACCTAAATCCTTTGAGCCGATCACAACTCGCCTTGCCCCCATAGCAAGAATTAAACTCGCACAAGGTGGCGTCTTGCCTTGATGAGCGCATGGCTCTAGCGTCACATAATAGGTGGAGTTTTTAAGCAAATTTCGGTGATTTTGGATTATGAGATTATATAGCTCATTTGGATTTTTAGCGGCAGCAAATATGCTTTTTAAACTGCTATCTTTGCTCTCTAAAGCCTCTTTTGTCGCATTTAATTCAGCGTGAGCCTCTCCGGCTTTTTGGTGAGCACAAATAGATAAAATCTTGCCATTTTCATCTAAAATCACAGCCCCAACTGCAGGATTAGGATAGGTCAAAAGCTGATAATCCCACGCTTTATCAATAGCTAAAGATAGATAAAACTCATCACTCATAGTTACCACTGGATGAAGGTTTTGGCTTTTTTGATATCATTAAAATTTACGCTTACATTACCTTCATCGCTATTAATCAATATATCATTGCCATTTACACTTATTATTTTACCAACTATTTGGCTCTTATCATTTAGAGTTACCTTCGCCATCTCACCAATACTTTTGGCAAAGTGATCTATCTTGCTTAGTTTTCGCTCAAGCCCTGGACTAGAAACTTCTAAAACCCAATCCCCACTAACTGGCGGCATAACATCATAAATAGGCGATAAAAGCTTACTAACAACCTCGCAATCATCCAAGCTCACACCACCACTTTTGGTTATATAAACTCTATAAATTTGGCGGCCATTTTCGTTGGCTATCTCTGTATCATACAGAGCCACGCCGCAATCATTTAATAACTTTTCTAACTCTTCTAAATTCACTTTTTACCCTTTTGTAACTCATCAGCAACTTTAGCAAATAGAGCGTCTATATGATTTTGATACTTTAACCTATCATCAAAGATAAAATGAAAATTTGGAGCCCTATACCACCCTTCGGCTGCCATACAATGATTTTGGATATGGCGACTAATCTTTTTAAGATGAGATAATATATAGGCTTGTTCCTTCTCATCAAAATTCATCTTATCTAAATATACAAAGGCATCATATCTACCCTTTTTACACTCAACATCAGTAACACAAAGTCCCTTTAAATACTCATCTTCAAGAGTGCTTAGGGCTTCTGGAATTAGCTCTTTTAATATGCTTTGGGTGCGAAGTCTTTTTAACTCAGCGGGGTTCATATCTCAGCCTTATTCTCTACTTCTTTATAACTCTCAATATAATCGCCCTCTCTCATATCATTATAGCCTTCAATCCCTACGCCACACTCATAGCCCTTTGCTACCTCTTTAGCATCATCTTTAAAGCGTTTAAGTGAGCTGATATTGCCTTCAAATACCACCACGCCATCACGGATAACACGAATTTTCGCACCCCTGCTAATAATACCTTCAGTCACCATACAGCCAGCGATTTGACCGACTTTTGGTACATTTATAACTTGTCTAATCACTGCTTGACCAAGATCCTCTTCAGTGATAACTGGGCTCATAAGGCCACTTAATAAAGCCTTAACATCATCTAAAAGATTGTAAATTACATTATAGGTTTTGATCTCGACAGCTTTTTCTTTGGCTTTTTCTTTGATATCACCAGTTGGTCTGATATTAAATCCTAATATCACGCAATTTTGACTAGCACTAGCTAGTGAAATATCGCTTTGAGTGATACCGCCTACACCAGAGTGGATAATGCTAACTTTAATCTCATCATTTCTAAGCTTCTCAAGACTAGCTTTAATAGCCTCTAATGAGCCTTGGACATCGGCTTTGATTATTACAGGGAGGTTTTTCAACTCGCCTTCTGCGATTTTGGCGCTTAACTCATCTATTGTAACTTTTGTAGATTTACTTAACTCTTTTTGGCGTAGATACTCATATTTTTTCTGTGCGTATTCACGGGCTTCTTTATCGCTTTTTACGCTAATTAAAGTCTCACCAGCTTCAGGCACTTCGCTTAGACCTATTAATACCCCACACTCTCCTGGCTTAATAGCCTTTAAGCTTCGACCCTTATCATCGCTTAAAGCCCTTACTTTACCATACGCCACACCCGCAACTATAGTATCACCTACTTTTAGTGTGCCATTTTCAACAATCACAGTAGCCACTGGGCCACGGCCTTTTTGCAATGAACTCTCTATAATTGTAGCTTTGGCTTCTCTATTTGGATTGGCTTTTAGCTCTAAAATTTCAGCTTGTAAAAGCACTATTTCTAATAAATCTTCTATCCCCATCCCCGTTTTTGCCGATACTGGGACAAACTCATAAGACCCACCCCACTCTGTAGGCATGATATCTAATTCAGCTAAACCACTTTTGACCAAATCAGGATTAGCACTCTCTTTATCCATTTTGTTTATCGCTATAATAATTGGCACGCCCGCTGCCTTAGCGTGAGCTATCGCCTCCTTGGTTTGAGGTTTAACACCATCATCAGCAGCCACTACGATAATAACAATATCAGTAACACTAGCTCCCCTAGCTCTCATAGCAGTGAAGGCCTCATGCCCTGGCGTATCGATAAATGTGATATTTTTGCCATTTTTTTCTACCATATATGCGCCAACATGTTGAGTGATACCACCGGCTTCACCACTTGCTACTCTGGAATTTTGAATATAATCTAATAAGCTTGTCTTACCATGATCGACATGCCCCATTATCGTAACTACAGGCGCTCTAGGCTCGGAGTGTTGATCATCTTCGCCCTCATAAGCTTTGACATAGTCAAATTCCTCTTGAGTATCTACAATATTAATCTCAATACCAAACTCAGCACCTAAAATTTCAATCTCATCTTCTTCTAAGAAGTCATTTTTGGTAGTCATCTTGCCAAGCATAAAAAGCTTACCAATAATCTCACTTGGGGATTTTTTGATCTTATCGGCAAATTCATATACTCTAATCTCTTTTGGTATATCGACACTAGTTATACTCTCATTTTGATTATCTTTGACCACTTTTTTATGTTTTTTACGGCTACTTCTTTGGATTCCGCCATCAAGATTAAAGCCACTATTTTGTGATTGCTTATATACATTTAATGGTTTTTTAATAGTTTGCTGTCTCTCTACCTCAATTGGTTTTATAGTCAAATCAGGCAAAATAACTACATTTTCATCATCAATTACAATATCATCACCAAATTCGCTAAGCCCCATTAAATCAAGTTTTGATGAGCTCTCTTTTTTAGTGGCGTGGAATTGCTTTTTATCTTTTTTCTTCTTTTTTAAGCTCTCATCGCTACTGCCAAACATAGATTCTAATGCTTTATTATTGATTATAGATTGGCTAGGTTTTTGCTCTTTTGGTTGTTCATCCTTTTTCTTTTTGACGATGACTAAGCCTCTTCTTTTATTTAAACTAGAATTGCCTAAGGTCTGCTCTTTTGGCTCATTTTTTGGGCTTTCTTTTGGCTCATTTTTTATATTTTTGGTATCTGTGATAGAAGATTTTGATTCTTCTTTTATATTTTTTTTGGCTTCTATCTCGCTTTTTACGGGTTGTTTTGGGGTAGGTTTTTTAACTGATGTCGCATCTGGGATTATGCCTGATTGGACATAATCATATAATTTTGCGGCGTCTTCTTGACTTACAGCACTTGAGACAGTAGTCACCGCAAAACCTAGCTCTTTTGCCTTCTCTAAAATTTTTTTAGATGATGAGCCTAGCTCTTTTGCTATTTCGTGAATTCTAACCTTTGCCATTGACTATTATCTCCTTTAAATTTATACTATTTTTACCAAATTTTGTAAGTGGTTTTTTAAGCTCTTTTATATCTTTTTGGATACAATTTTCACAGATATAAAATGATCTGGCGTTACCTAAATTTAAGATTATTTCGCCATTTAATGATCGGAATTTATAAAGCTCTTTTTGGTAAAATCTGCCCTTGCAAACCACGCACATTCTAATAGGTTTATGAAATTTTCTCACTATTATATCTTAGTTTTCTTTATTTTTAGCTTTTTATGCTAAATCCATCATTATCAATATCCAAAATTTTTATCTTAAATTTCGGAAACTCTTTTTCTAAAATTTCGGCTAAATTTTTAGCTCTATCTTGATAGGTTAAATTTAAAAAGCTTGAGCCACTTCCTGATAGTGTGCTCATCAAAGCACCATTAGCATAAGCTATATCCCTAACCCTAAAAAGCTCTGGCAAAGCACTCATTCTACGCTCTTCGTGCATCTTATCGATACTAGCTAAACGCAAATTCTCATAATCTTTTTTGATAAAACAACTACTTAGATATGCTGCGTGGCTAAGGTTGCTTACGCATTCGCTCATCGTGTATTCTGCTGGTAGCTTGCTGCGACTTTGCTTTGTATTCATAGGCTCATTTGGTATCACCACCACGGCCTTTAAATTTGGATCGATATCAGCTTTTTGAGTATAGACTGATGAGTTGTGGATTATATTAATAGTAAATCCACCCCATACGGCTGCTGATATATTATCAGGATGGCTCTCATACTTTAAAGCCCTATCTAAAATCACTCCACGATCTACCTTAAATCCTGCCATATAATAAGCCGCCGCAATAGCACCTACAATCACTGAGCTAGAGCTGCCAAGACCTCTTGAAAATGGGATATTATTGATAAAATTAAATTTATAATTCAAGCTTTTAGCATTTAAATAAGTCATAGTTTCATTAAAAATATTTACAAATGTGTTATTTTTTTTTAACGAAATTTTATCGCTTCCTTCACCTGTGATACTAATAGAGCTAATCTTTTGTTCTGTGATGCTAACTTCGTTATAAAGTTTTAAAGCTAAGCCCAAAGAGTCAAATCCAGGGCCTAAATTCGCACTTGTAGCGGGCGTAAATATCGTCATCATAATCTCCTAAACAGCATCTATAACATAATTTGGCAACGCATTAGCTATGAGCTTAAGGGCGCCCAAATTTTGCGGTAATTTAAGCTCGCAAGGCTCGATTTTGTCTAAGCTTATTTTGTTATTTTCAAAGACAAAGCTCATATTTTTATTTGCTCTAATTGGCTTAAAATCATTTAAGCTAAATCCATCAACTCCATAAAATTCAATATCACGACTCAAACAAAACACACAAATCGTAAGATAAGCCACCTTAAGTCCCATAAAGCTCCCAGGCCCATTAGCATAGATAATGCTATCTATCTCATATCTATTATCTAAATCGCTAATAATCTCTATTAGAGCTTGACTAGCCTTATCTTGACTTTCTATTTTTTCTATTAAATTTCCATCCAAATAGACACCCACAAGAAGTGGTGAGCTAAGGCAGATAACTAATATATCAATCTTTTTTATGCGAAGGCCTTTTCATACTCTTTTTGACTCTCTTGGCTTAGAGTTACTATCTCATAATTTTTCTCATCACTTAATAAGGCTAAGGTTAGCTTGTGATTTAGATCGTGACTTCCAGCATAAGCCTCATAATCCCCAATCATAGGCGCCCCAAGAAGGCTAATATCCCCAATAGCATCTAAAATTTTATGTCGGACAAATTCATCTTCAAATCTCAATCCTTCAGGATTTAAGATCTTAGCACCATCTATCACAACAGCATTATCAAGGCTACCACCAAGTGCTAATCCCATTGAATTTAGCTTTTGAACATCTTGTAAAAATC
The DNA here is from genome assembly GCF_002139935.1 of Campylobacter lanienae NCTC 13004. Taxonomy (NCBI): domain Bacteria; kingdom Pseudomonadati; phylum Campylobacterota; class Epsilonproteobacteria; order Campylobacterales; family Campylobacteraceae; genus Campylobacter; species Campylobacter lanienae. Next base: position 1,330,701 of record NZ_CP015578.1, read on the forward strand.
CAAAAGTCCTAGCCCTTGCTATTTGATTTATAAAATTAGCTTTACTAAACTCAAAAGTGTAACTTTGTAAGCCTATTACTGGATTTTCAAATTTAATTGTATAGTTAAATTTGGGATTGATTGATGGGGTGAGTTTGACATATTTATCACCCTCTCTTACCTCTACTTCTCGCTTGACTACTATCACCTTTTTATCAGCTTCTAGCTCTACTACACCGGCTTCATCTAGCATCATACAAAAGCTAATAGCACTACCATCCATCACCGGCACCTCATTAGCATCTAAAACAATTCTGATATTGTCAATTCCATAGCTATTTATAGCGCTCATCAAATGCTCTATAGTAGATACTCTAGCCTTATCATTGCCTATTACGGTTGCCATTTGCGTATTTAGCACGCTACTTGGCTCAGCTTTAAAGCTTGTAGCTTTATCACTTCTATAAAAGACAATACCGCTATTAGCCTCCAAAGGCTCTAATATAAGCTTAATTGGCTCACCTTTATGAAGACCTATACCGACTCCTTCTACTCTTTTTCCTATAGTTCTTTGTTTCACGATATTCCTTAAATTTAGCAAATTAAAATTTTAAATTTAGCCTTTTATCGCCTTTTTGGCCGTGTTTAAAACATCATATATATTATCTTGTAACCACTTTTTATCCATCCACTCTTCAGGTCTCACCTCGATACCTTGGATAATAACCCCAAAATGCAAGTGATCTCCAAGTGCTAGGCCAGTTGTTCCAGTTTTGCCTATTATATGCTTTGCTCCGATATGCTCGCCAGCCTTTACTGATGTCTCATTACAATGCCCATAAAGGGTATAAAGCCCAAATCCGTGATATAAGATTATATTCTCACCATATATTCCATTTAACTCATTAAATGCCACAAACGCAGGATTGTTAGTAGCCATCACAGCCATTGCCGTACTAGCTAGATCAAGCCCCATATGCCAGCTCTCACTCACTCTATTGCCTTCATAAGTAAAAAACCTATGATCCCCAAAACTCGCCACCGCAGCGCCATTTCTAAGCGGATAAAACGGCTCTATATAAAAGCTCTCTATAATCTCTTCAGGCACCGCAGATGTGACCTTACGAATGATATTTTCGTTTGATTCTCTTAAGGTTTCATTGACAAATTTAAATTTATCCAACCTGCCTAAATCGGCGTAATTTGGCGCATATTGATTAGCTAATTCATCTATCTTGCCGTCTAAAAATTTATCGCTTAAAGCGATTATAGATTCTTTATATTTGCGATCTTGTAGATAGTATCCGATATTGGATATTGCTCTATTGCCGGCTTTGTCTATAGCGATTATTTTGGCATTAAAGCTTGGATTTTGGATATCCCACGCTACCAAAGAGGCCCAGTAGCCATCTTTTATAAATTTGGTTGGCTTAAATATATGCTTATCACTTTGTATATATAGCTCATTTAAATTCTCATCAACAGCCCTAAATACCACAACCGCTGAGCCGCCTTTGGTTATCTTATAAGATTGGTTTATTATCTGGATTTGTGGGGTTTTGTTATCAATTATTAAATTTACACTCTTAACTGCTTTATTTCCACCAAAAATATTAAAATCTTTAGCTTCAATTGTGAGTTTATAAATTTGATTTTTATCCAAAATCAGCTCTCTTGGCAACTTTAAACTAAGCTCCAAGCGAGTTTTTGGCTCATTAATACTCTGATCTAATATAATCTTAGTTGAATTCGCATCTGATAATGAAATTTTAACCGACTCTAAAGCTGAATTGTCTGTGATATTTAGATCAATTGGGGATTTTTGATTCCAGTAAATTTCATCTTTTATAGATATTTTTGGCGATTCATTATCTGTAAAATTTGATCCCAAAAGATTTATAATAGCAAATGCCAAACCTATAAAAATTATAGCAAATATAAAAGTTTTAACCCTTGAGCCTCTCACGCTTTATCCTTAAAAATAAATTAAATATCCGAATTTTATCAAAATAAATTCAATAAATGGTATCTTAGAGTATCTGCCTTAACTCACCTGCTGCTTCCATCCACTCTTTTAGCTCATCCCATTTCTCATCTTTAATCATATTTTCACAAATTTCAAGCTCTTTTTTAAACGCCGTAATCGCTTCTAATAGATTATCTTTATTTTGTTTAAAGATATCGCTCCACATTTGCGGATTGGATTTTGCTATCCTTGCCATACCGCTAAAACTCCCACCAGCTAAAAGCAAAATATTTCGCTTATCTTCTTCTTTTAGAGTTGAATTGACCAAACTATAGCTAATAACATGCGGTAAATGCGAGATAATCCCCACATGATGATCGTGGCTTTTTGAGTCCATAAATACTATTTTCATCCCAGCATGGCTTAATATCTCAACTGCTCTTTTGACATGAAATTCACTAGCATTTTTATCATCACACACCACAACCACAGCGCCATTTAATAAGGTTTTAAAAGCAGCCCTTGGCCCTGAATTTTCAGTCCCAGCCATAGGGTGAGCCGCTACAAAATTATTGCGAATTTCAATAGGACAAGAGCGGAGAATCTGCGCTTTTGTAGAGCCTAAATCCACAATTGTAGTGCTTTTTGGGATATCTTTTAAATCACGCATCACTTTGATAATCGCCTCAACAGGAATAGCCAAAAATATCATATCACAGCTCTTTTTCATCTCTTCAAAGCTGATTATATCATCAACTAAACCTAAATTTAAAGCCTCTTTTTCATTATCTTTATTTAGATCATAGCCACTAACTCTAGATATTAATTTCATATCTTTTAACGCTAGGCCTAAAGAGCCGCCAATAAGCCCAAGTCCGATTATTCCTACATGCATAATATTTCCTTGATTTTTAGCCCAAGATTATATCTAAATTTAACCTAAAATAGTATTTAATAATTCAAATGTTAATCAATTTATGATACTATTTCCAAAGCAATTTTATAAGTAGGTAAATTTATATGAAAAAAGCAGTAATCTCAAGCTTTATTATGGTCGCTTCTATGAATGCTATACAGATCCAAAGCATCAAATTTAACGGACTTTTACACTTATCAGATGAGAGTGCATCTGATATTAGCGGACTTAAGGTTGGTAGCGAATTTAATGATGAAATCGCCAATAAAGCTATTATAAATTTATATAAACAAGGCTATTTTGAAAATATCTATATTGAAGAAAATGATGGCAATATCGTAGTAAATTTAAGCGAAAAGCCAGTAATTGCTAAAATCGATATAAACGGCGTTGTTACCAATGATCAAAAGGCAATTGAGCAAATAATCGATATCAAAAAAGGTCAAATGTATGATGAGTTTGCCCTAAATAACACCAAAATTAGAATTCGCCAATTTTATGAAGCTCGTGGATATTTCGATACTGTCGTAACTACAGATATCGCTCCAATTAATGAAAATAAAAACTCTCTTCACATTACACTTACCGTAAATCGTGGCGAAAATATCACCATTGAAAATATTCATTTAATCGGCTCAGATGCTCTTGACTACTCAGATATTGAGCCTGTGGTGGCAAATAAAAGTCGTGAATTTATGGGCTGGATGTGGGGTTTAAATGATGGCAAGGTTAAAATTTATGAATTAGCTAATGATAGCCAAAATATCCATAACGAATATCTCAAAAAAGGCTATCTAGACGCTAGTGTATCAGCGCCTAGCTTAAATGCTTATTTTGATAATTATAAGGCAGATTTGTTATACTACATTAATGAGGGTGAAGTTTATAAAACTGGTAATATATCTATAAATGCACCTGAATTTTTAGAGCTTGATAGCGATGAGATTATCAGTGATTTTAAGCTACAAAAAGGCGATATTTTAAATTCAACCAAGATGAAAGCAGATGCTAGCAAACTTGAAGATTTGGTGGCAGATAAGGGTTTTGCTTATGTTAAAGTCTATCCACGCACCAACAAAAATAGCGATTTCACAGCTGATATAATCTATGATGTGATCCCTGAAGAAAAGGTCTATATAAGAAATGTTATAATCAGCGGAAATGACCGCACAGCTGATCGGATAATAAGGCGTGAATTATACCTAACTGAAGGAAATTTATACAACAAAACTGATTTAATAGATTCTAAAAACGCCCTAAAAAGAAGCGGATATTTTGAAGATGTCCAAATCATAGAAAAGCGTATAGATAAAGATCAAATAGACCTAGAAGTAGCAGTCAAAGAGACAACAACTGGTAGCATTGTAGGCGGTATAGGATATGGTAGCACCGATGGGCTTTTATTAAATGCTGGTGTGAGCGACGCAAATATCTTTGGGACAGGGTATAAAGGTAGCATTATGGTAGATAAAAGCGACGATACTCTAAGTGGCAATATAAATTTAACCAACCCAAGAGTAAATGACTCACTATATAGTCTAGGTGGAGGAATCTTTGCTAATGACTATAGCTGGGATGACTATGATGAGCAAAATTATGGTGCTAATATCATCGGTGGTAGGCAGATTGGAAGATATGTAAATGTATATCTAACTTATCAAATAGAAAGAAGCGATATAGAAGGATTGGATGAATTCTATAAAGAGGCTGGATACCAAAACGGCGTAAATATCAAAAGCTCTCTAACTCCAAGCATTACATTTAATAACACAGATGATTACTATATCCCACGAAGTGGATTTATCGCATCAACTAGCTTTGAGTATGCTGGTCTTGGTGGCGATATGGAATTTTTAAAGAACAGAACTACATTTAATGCCTATCAAGGCCTACAAGAATACATAAATATGGATCTTATATTAAGATATAAATCTGGATTTGGGTATATATTTAACGATGATAGCGAGAAACTCCCAATCAATGAAAAGCTATTTTTAGGTGGGATTAACTCCGTTAGGGGATATGAGAGCAGATCCATCACCCCTAAGAAAAATATATGTAACCCAAAAACAAATAATGGCGGTATAATTCCTGGTTGTAAGATGGTAGAAACTGGTGGCAAAATTAGCTTTAATAACTCATTTGAGCTTAGCTTCCCTATCATTAATCGCCTTAAAATGCGTGGGGTGCTATTTTATGATTATGGTATGATCGGCAATAGCGATATCAATGATATCAAGCGATCTAGTGCTGGTGCTGGGATAGAGTGGATGACGCCTATTGGGCCTTTACAGCTATTCTACGCTCAAGCTCTTGATGACAAAGAGGGCGATGAAACTAGCAGTTTTGAATTTACAATTGGTAGAAGATTTTAGCTGAATTTGGCTTAGGCCAAATTCACTACTCAAACGATATCGCAAAAATCGCTGGTTTAATCAGCTTTCTTATCTCATCTTTTAACATCAAAAATTCTTTTGCCCCTTTGATATACAGCGTATTAGACGCAAATTCAAAGCTTATATTTGGACTTAGACTCAAAGCAGCCCCAAGACTAAGCAAGAAGCTAAGCCACCTAATAATCTCAATATCTGGAAGCAGATTTTGGAATTCACCCAAATTATTTATAGTTTTGCCTTGATACTCTATAATAGAAGCTATTAAAGCCTTTTGCTGATGCGTGTAGCCGTAATTTAGAGCATTTTTCACAAGATATCCACTATGAGAATTCTCCAAATAAAAACCAACACTTCTACCGATATTATAGAGTTTAGAAGCGATTATAAGTTCATTTAAATAGCTTGGATTAAGCTTATGAAGTGGCGCTAAAATCTCAAATAGAGCCTTTACATGCTTTGTAGTAATACTATTATCACGCTTAGCAAATCTATCTTGAAGGCTCCTAAGACTTGGATTAAAGCCTTTTGGAAAGGCTATTTTATACTTTTGTGGCATTTGGATTAGCTCTTTGGATTTTAAATTTGGACGAAGCAAATTAGTCAAAAATACCCCCTCTCTAATCCCAACACCGCTAGTATAAACCATCCTAGCTTTTAAATTTTTAGCCGCAGCACTAAATATCATCGCACCTTGTCTAATAGTATCAAAGCGATCTTTTTTAATCCCTATAATCTTTAAATCCAACTCATTATCAATAGCAATTTTATTAATCAAATCCATATAATCACTATATTTATAAGTAAAATTATGAACCAATCTAATAGGATGATTTTGTAATTGTATAATAGCGCCCGATATCGCTCTTAAACTCCCACCTATTGCTATTATATCTCTACTAGCAAAATGCGGCGGAATTGTATCTATGATATCTTGAGTAAATTTTAAAGCTCCATTGATATCACCCTTATCAAAAAAGAGCTCTTTAAGCCTAACAGTCCCAAGATTTAATGAGATAATATCAACAATCTTCCCATCAATAATCTTAGCTAATTCAGTAGAACCCCCACCAATATCAATAGTTGTCGCCTCATCAAGTGGCGTAAGCAAATTCAAAGCAGCTATCCCACCATAAAAGGCCTCCATATCACCACTTATCACACGCAAATTTAGCCCCAATTCACGCCTTATGCGATTGATAAAGAGATTTGAATTTGGCGCATCTCTTAATGCCGAAGTCCCAGTACATAAGACTTTACTAACCTTATAAATAGATAAAAAATATTTGAATTCCTTAAACGCATTTAGGACATTACTCATAGCGCTCTCTTGTAAAACTCCGCCCTTTTCATACGCCCCCTCGCCTAATCTCGCCTTGACTTTATACTCACGAAGTATGAAAAATCCAAGCCTACTTGTCCGCTCAAATATCGCCATTCTAGCTGAATTTGACCCTAAGTCAATGACTGCAACTCTCTTTGACATTAAATCTCTTTTATATAAATTTCTGTTTTTTATACTTATTATTTCTAATTGGCAAAATAAATGTAGCTATAGTTCCACTTCTATCGGTGCGATTACGAAGTTCTATATTTCCGCCAAGAGCTTGAGCCGCACCCTTAGCCAAAAAGAGTCCCAAACCAGCACCACTGCTATTGCCATATCGCTTAAATGGAGCAAAGAGATCCTTGCTCTCATCTATCCCTATCCCCTCATCAATTACTTTAACAATAAATTCGCCATTTATAAGAGTTGAGCTAATCTCTATTATGGCTCCTTTTGGCGAAAATTTAATAGCATTTTGGACAAAATTTTGTAAAACATGTAAAAACAAAGTAGGCTGAATCATAATCTTTAAGCTATGCGGTCTTAATTTCATCTTAATATCCTTATCATCACCCTTTGCCAAAATCAAAAAATTATTGCCAATATCATTGATATAAGATATCATATCAGTCATCACAGGCTGCTCGAACTGCGCTCCTTCTTGCCTACCAATCTCTAAAATTGAGCTAATCATCTTATTCATTTGATCTATAGCTTCGTTATTGTTTTTGAGTGTTTCAATATATTTTTGCGTATCTCGCTCTTTGATTAAAGTCACTTCGTTTTTAGTTTTCATTACAGAAAGTGGCGTTTTAAGCTCATGTGCCGCCCCTATAAAAAGCTCTTTTTGATACTGGACAAAGGTCAAAATCCTGCCGATTAATCTATTTACCCCATCGCCTAAAGGCTTGAATTCAATAGGCAACTCATCAGTCTCAACCTCTTGTAAAAATCTCTCATTTAACTCTCCAAGTTTCAAACAAAAAGATCGCAACGGCGCAAGCAACATCCTAGATAAAAATAGAGCATAAAATAGAATCAAAAATATAGCCGTAGCATTGATAATCAAGATATCGACTAAAATTTGTTCTACGATCAAACTATACTCGCTAGTGTTTTTTGTGAGTATCAAAATTCTATTTTGAAATGGATAATAAAGAGTAAGATAGGTGCCGTTATCATCTTTGGTAGAGACAAATTCAGCCCTAGTTAAATTCTCATCATTTGGTATAATTTTGATTAGATCAAAGCTCTTATCTTGATACTCTAAATCAATTATCTCAGGCTTTGAAGAGATATTTTTGGCCTCAAAAGTGAGATTTTGAACTATATTTTCAAAAATTGTAATCTTAATATAATGATATAACATCACCGAAAATATCACAATTAGCATCGTAGAAGCTGATGCTAATTGTAGAGCGAATTTAGCTCTTAAGCTTTTTTGGGAAAGCAAAATCTATATCCACGGCGTCTTACTGTTTCTATTGTTGAGATATTTAATGGTTTATCCATTTTTTGGCGAATTTGATTTATTGCTACTTCAATTACATTTGGAGTTACTAGCTCTGGCTCTTCCCAAATCGCATCTAATAACTGCTCTTTGCTTACTATTTGATCACTGTGTCTTGCTAAATGAGTTAAAACTTCAAATGGTTTGCCCTTTAATTCTATCTCTACGCCCTGATATGTGATTTTCTCTTCATCAGGATCTATTGTTAGATCATCAATCTTTATCACATTTGTCCCACCAAAGCGAAGTCTGGCCTCTAATCTAGCCACCAAAATATCAAAATCAAAAGGCTTTTTGATATAATCATCAGCACCAGCTTTAAACGCCTTAATCTCACTCTCTTTATCATCTTTTGCTGAAATTATCACCACAGATGTGCGTGGTGATTTTTGTTTAATAACATTAATCAAATCAATTCCATCGCCATCTGGTAGCATAAGATCACTAAGCACAAGATCATAGTTGCGAATACCAATGAAATACTCTGCATCGTTAAAATTCTCTGAATTATCCGTTTGATAACCAAACTCTTGTAAGCCTTCAGCTATCGTTTTGCCCAGCGTTGTTTCATCCTCAACTATCAAGATTCTCATCAGTTTTTCCTTAAAAACAAAAAATTTAATGCGGAATTATAGCAAAATTTAAGCCAAAATTCAAGAAAATATAAAATTATATTAAGATAAGATAAATTTTAGCCTTTGTTACGATATAAAACTTACCTTAAATATATTCTACTCTAATTTAAATTTATTAAAAGATTAAATTTAAGCCTTAAATTAAAAAAATATTTTAATAATTCTTTAATATTTTTGCCCCTACAATCGCATTTGGCACAATCTCAATCTTTGAAATTTTCATATAAAATTTAGTTAAACTAGGATAGGTAGCTTTAAATTTAATAGCAAAATACTCAAGGGCATCTTCTACTTTATAAAATTTATTTTCATTAAATTCTCTTTGAGTTATCTCGCAAACAGCAGCATAATCCACAAATTCATAAGCCTCAAACTCCATGCTAACGCAAATTTTTTGAGAATTCACTCTCTCAAAATCCAAAAGCCCAATTATAGTATCAAACTCAAGATTATCAACAAAAACGCTAATCAAATAACTTTACTCTCAGCACCGCTAATTAAACGTTTGATATTTGGTATATGCTTATAGACCACTACAAATGCGATTATCAAAACCGGCGCATGAGTATTGATACTAGGCATATCATAATGAAATATAAATGATGAAACCACCATAGTCAAAAGAGCAACAAGAGAAGCAAGACTAGATACCTTAAGTATCTTACCAGTAATAAACCAAACCACAACCGCCACTATCAATTCAATAGGCAAAAAACAAGCCAAAACTCCAGCACCAGTAGCTATACCCTTTCCACCTTCAAACATCAAATACGGAGAAAAACAATGCCCTACAACTGCCAACACTCCCATCGCCCACAGAGTAGAAATATCAAGATTAAATATAAATTTAGCTACCAAAATAGGTATCACACCCTTTAAGGCATCACAGATAACAGTCAAGATAGCAAGCTTTTTAGCAAGGGTTGGATTGTTCTCTTTTATCACTCTTAAAACATTAGTTGCGCCTATGCTTTTGCTACCACTTTTTTTGATATTTACCCCGCCAAATAGCAATCCAAATAGCAACCCAAAAGGCACCGCACCGATCAAATAAGCTAACAAATAGGCTATTAAATTTTCGTTCATATTACTTCCCACCAAAATGAAGTATCGCAGACCCCCAAGTAAATCCACCACCAAAAGCATCAAGTAGCATTAATGAGCCACTCTTAAGCCTACCACTTTCATAAGCGTCATTTATAGCCATGGGGATAGAAGCCGAGCTTGTGTTGCCATATTTTTGCACAGTTACAACGCACTTAGAATCATCGAAATTTAATCTTTGTTTCACGGCTTCTATAATTCGTAAATTAGCTTGATGAGGAATGAAAAGATCAATCTTTTCAGGGGGAATTTGGTTTTTTTCTAAGATATCAACTACATCTTTAGTTAGGGTATTTACAGCGATTTTAAAGACATCATTGCCAGACATTTTCATAAAATTTAGCCTTTGCTCAATGGTTTGGCTATTTGCTGGATTTACAATCGCACATCCAGGAGTTATGAGTAGATCGCCCTTACTTCCATCACTTGAGGTATGTACATCAATTATATGATTATCGCTAGACGCACTTATAACAGCAGCACCCGCACCATCACCAAACAATATACAAATACTACGATCACTCCAATCCATAATAGTGCTAGTCTTCTCGGCGCCAACTATCAAAATATTTTTTTTTGCGCCACTCTCTATCATAGATTTAGCAACCTCTAAAAGATAGATAAAGCCTGTACAAGCAGCGCTTATATCAAATGCCGTTATCCCTTTTAACCCAAGCTTATTAGCAATCACGCACGCAGTAGATGGCATACAAAAATAATCAGGCGTTATAGTAGCACATATTATAGCATCTATTTCACTCTTATCTAAATTTGAACGCTCTAAGGCTTGAAGAGCCGCCTTATAGCCAAGATCACTAGTAAATTCATCCTTAGCAATGCGTCGCTCTTTGATACCAGTTCGCTTAGTGATCCACTCATCACTAGTATCAACCATCTTTTCTAAATCTAAATTTGTAAGCACACCGCTAGGAGCATAAGCACCAATAGATATCAAAGAAGCCTTAATCATTTCTCAAACTTTGTAAGCTCATCTAAAATCACCTCATTTATCTTTGATTCTGAGAATTTTAGAGCTTGGAAAATTGCGTTTTTGATCGCTTTTGGGCTAGATTTACCATGACTTATAATCACACAATCCTTAACCCCAAGAAGTGGCGCTCCACCATACTCATCATAATCGATTTGATTTTTAAGTTTTTTAAATACACCACGCATAAGCATCGCACCCAAAATAGCAAATGGTGATTTTTTAACATTTTGTTTGATAATTTTTGTAATTGCACTAGCGACACCCTCGCCAGTTTTTAACAAAATATTTCCGACAAAACCATCACAAATAATCACATCAACACTTCCATCAAAAATTTGATTTCCCTCTACATTTCCGATGAAACTATCGAGTTTTTTAAGCATCTCAAATGTCTCTTTTGTGATCTCATTTCCTTTACAATCTTCTTCTCCATTGCTTAATAAGCCTATCTTAGGATTATTAATTTTCATAATCTCCTTAGCATAAGCATAGCCCATAATCGCAAATTCAAATAGATTTTCAGCCTTGCAATCAACATTAGCACCGACATCTAAGACAAGAGTTTTTTTATTAGTTTGTGTTGTAGGCATCAAAGTAGCGATCGCCGGTCTGCTAATACCCTTAATCCTACCAAGACGCAAGGTTGCTAGACTCATACTAGCACCACTATGACCAGCAGATACTACAGCCTTACACTCGCCATTTCGCACTAGCTCAATAGCTTTATATATGCTACTATCTTTGCGTTTTAATACATCAGTAGCACTCTCATCCATACCAAAAATTTCATCAGATTGGATAAAAGTAATAAATTTCAAATACTCTTGCGGAATAAGGGATTTTAGATTAATCTCATCACCAACTAAATAGGCTTGAAACTCTCTTTGCTTTAAAGCTTCTACAACTCCAGATATGATTGGCTCAGCACCAAAATCCCCGCCCATAGCGTCAATTGCTATCTTAACCATTATATCTATTAATACTCGCCAGTTGTTCTATTTACACGGTGAGGCATTTTCCAGCTACCATCTTTATCTTTTACAGGCATTGGTAATGTAACTTTATAGTGAGTTCTGCGTTTTGCAGCTCTTGTATGACTCACTCTACGCTTAGGTACTGCCATTTTATTCTCCTTTTAAAATTTTACACTTATCGCAATAAAAATAGTCACTTTTGTAGGCTTCTAATTCACTGATTAATATCTCATCAGTATCTATCTGGCCATTGTAGAATTCTATAGTATTGCTTAGTTCATCATCTTTATCTTTATATATTCCATCGCTTAGATATAAATTCAACTCTTCATTTAAGTTTAAAACTATATCCGCACCGCAACTATCGCAAATATGATCTAATTTGCCAGTTAAATATCCATCGCATTTGGCTAAATTTAGAGAAAATTTTTTAATATTTCCACTAAATTTAACCTCATCGATGCTGCTTTCAAAATTAATAGGTATAGCACTTAGCCTATCAAAGCGAATTTTCAATATTTAAACCTTAGCAGATCTCTCTACTAGCAAAGAAAAATGCAATCTCGATTTTAGCATTTTCTAAACTATCGCTACCATGGACTGCGTTTGCGTCAATGCTCTCAGCGAAATCAGCTCTAATAGTTCCTGGAGCAGCTTCTTTAGGATTTGTAGCGCCCATTAATTCTCTATTTTTAAGCACTGCATTTTGACCTTCAAGCACCATTACTACCACTGGGCCACTAGTCATAAATTCGACTAAATCATTGTAAAATGGCCTACTGGCATGTACCTCATAAAATTTTTTAGCATCTTCAACGCTTAATTGTACTTTTTTGGCTGCTGCGATTCTAAGCCCATTGCTTTCGAATCTATCTATAATTTTGCCTATTACGCCTTTTTTGGTTGCGTCAGGTTTGATTATTGATAGAGTTTGTTCCATATGGATCTCCTATAATAAGGTTTTAAAGGCGTGATTATATCAAAACTAAACTTAAAAAAATAGTAATCTTTTGAATTTATGATTATATTAAGCTATTACAGCGTTTGTGCCGTCCCTTAACTCTTTGCTAATTTCACTTCTGCTTGGCTGACCATCTACTACATCACTCCATACAATACAGCCATCAGTTGGACAGGCACTTGCACATGCTGGTTCATCATTGTGTCCTACGCATTCGACACATTTATCAGCATAAACATAATATGTATCTTCACCTGTTGGGTTATCACTATCATCTACAATCGCATTTACTGGACACTCATCTATACAAGAACCGCAACTAATACAAATATCAGTAATTTTTACCGCCATTTTCATCTCCTTAAATTTGATAAATTTAGCAAAAAGATTATCAAATTTAAACTTACATATAACTTAATATGAAATGATAATGATTATTATTTAAGCTCACTAAGTATATCTAAAACTGATTTTTGTAACGCCTTTTCTTTGACATCAATCTTGAAATATATTTTAGCGATTTTTAGGTCGCTATTCATTATTTTTACGCTATCTCCAAAAGATGTGATTCTCATTCTTTTGCTATCTACGCCACCATTTGTAAGCATCGTAAATACACTATAAGCACGCTCAATCCCAAGTCTATAATCAGTCGCATAATCACCAAAATCATCTGCGTAACCTCTTATTTCTACCGCTACTGATTCTGGAATTTTATTAATAATCATAGCTACGATATTGATAAAATTTATCACATCTGGGTTATAAATTTTTGAGCTTTGTGGATCAAATTTAATACTTGCTGGCAAGTCAATTGCTATTTGATTTTCAGCTTGGTCTAGTGTGACTTTATACCTTTCGTTATTGGCATTGACATTAACAGCAGCTTGGGTTTGTGTTTGGACTGCGATACTAGGACTATCAAATTCCTTACTACTATTTGATGTTTTACTACTCTCTTTAAGAGATTTTGTATCTGGGAATTCAAATATCTTTATAAATTCAGTTTTTAAAGCTTCAACCTTAGCTTTATTTACTGCTGAAATCGCATAAAGCGCAATAAAAAGAGCCAAAAGCAAAGAGAGGAAATCCGCATAAGGGACGGCCCATTTCTCGCCTGCTGGACACTCTGGACACTTCTTCTTCTTTGCCATGTTTTGCCTTAATTAAATTGAGAAATTCTAGGTTCGTTTTTGTCTAAGAAATTAAATAATTTCGCCTCTAAACTTCTTGGGTTTGCCCCTTCTGCAATACCTACTAACGCCTCTAGAATCATAACTTTTTCTTTAACTATATCTTTAGCATTTCCTATAATCTTCATCCCCCAAGGCCCAAAAAAAGCGTATGAGCCCATGATTCCAGTAACTGTAGCTGTAAATGCCCCTGCGATACCAGCGGCCATCGCAGCAGGATTATCAAGAAGTTGAAGTGCTAGCATCAGACCCATAACCGCACCAACTAGCCCAAAAGTTGGACAACTCTCACCCGTGCGAATCCAAAAATGCCCACACTCATGATAATACTCCTCAGTAGTCTCAATAGATAGCTCCAAATGCTCCTTAACCTCATCAATAGGCTGACCATCGACTAACATACTAAGGCCGGTTTTTAAAAACTCATCTTCTATAGCTACTGCTTTTTGCTCTAATGATAAAATCCCATTTTTTCTAGCTAGAGTGCTGTATTCTACTAGTTCATTGATCCTAGCTGTCATATCTACGCCAGAGCCTTTAAACGCGATTTTAAGCTCTTTAAAAGCTGCTTTAATATACTTTTTGTTTGTTGCAGTCATCGCTGAGAACATAGCTGTAGGGATAACGATAAGAACAGAGCTAATATGTAAAACATGTAAAGGGTTTCCCCCTTCTAAAATATCGCCAACAGATATACTAGTAACAGCCAATACCATACCTAAAATAGTAGAAAGATCCATAAAAACCTCATTTGAAAAATTATTAAATTATTACATAAAGTAACAAAAATTTAACTGAATTTAGAAATTACTTGAGCTCGCCCCAGTTTTTTGCTACATTATAATTCACAACTAAAGGCACATTTAAGCTCACTATCTCGCTCATAATTTTAGCAATTTTTAGCCCAAATTCATCAACCTTTTCATCTTTAACTTCAAAAATCAGCTCATCGTGAATTTGTAAAAGCATCTTTTCATCGCTTAAAATTTTATCAATTTTTAGCATTGATAGCTTGATTATATCAGCTGCACTGCCTTGAAATTTGGTATTTACAGCTTCTCTTTCATACATCGCAAGTTGCATAGGCGAGGCGTTAGAGAAGTCAAAATACCTTCTTCTGCCAATCAATGTTTGGACAAATCCATCGCTTTTAGCCTGATCTTTAATGCTTTGTAGATACTCTTTAACACTGCTAAATGCGGCAAAATATCTAGCTATATACTCTTTTGCGGCCTTTTTGTCTATACCTAGATCACTGCTTAATTTATTAACCCCCATTCCATAAATTAAACCAAAATTTATGGATTTTGCGATACTTCTGTTGGTATCATTTAACTCACCAAAAATATTGATTGCTGATTTGGCGTGTATATCTTCACCACTTTTAAAAGCCGATATCAAGGCACTATCGCCACTAAAATGCGCTAAAAGCCTAAGCTCTATTTGAGAGTAATCAAGGCTCAAAAAGCTATAACCATCTTTAGCTTCAAAAACAGATCTAAAAAGCTTAGCGTAATTCCCACGAGCGGGGATATTTTGTAAATTTGGATTTTTGCTTGCTAGGCGACCAGTGGCCGTGCCAGTGTGGATAAAGCTAGTATAAACTCTGCTATTTTCATCTTTTAAGGCTAAATTTAAAATCGGTTCGCAATATGTGCTTTGAAGCTTATAAAGCTCTCTATATTCTAAAATTTTAGCTATGGATGGATGAGCGTCGCTAAGCTCTTTAAGCACGCTTTCATCGGTGCTATAACCGGTTTTGGTGCTTTTTTTGCTCGGTAATTTAAGCTCATCAAAAAGCACTTGGCCTAGCTGTTTTGTTGAGTTGATATTAAATTTCATCCCACAAAGCTTATAAATTTCACCTTTTATCTCATCAAGCGCTATCTCATTTTGGTCTATTAAATTCCTTAGTTTTGCCCTATTTACGGCTATTCCATTAGCTTCCATATCAAGCAAAGTTAGTATAAAATCAAACTCAATATCATAAGCAATTTTTAGCATTTGACTGCTAAGTTTTTTACTAAAAGTGTTATAAAATCTAAGCGTCACCCAAGCATCTTCTGCGGCGTATTTGGTGGCGCTTTCTAGCTCCACACTAGCAAAATTATCGCCACGCTTTACTACATTTTCAAATTTAATAGTATCATAATCATACAATTTTTTAGCCAAAGCATCCATCCCTACGCTACTGCTAGGGTCATCTAGCCACGCCATTATCATTGTATCTGCGTAGCGTTTTGGCGGATTTAGGTTAAAATTATTTAGTATAACCTTAAAATCATATTTGAGATTATGCCCTATTACAAAGGCTGAGTAAATCCGCTCAATAGCCCATAAAGCCGCCTTTTGGCTTATCATCTTTGGGACACCTAAATAGCTGTGATTTATAGGGACATAATAGCTTTTTTGCTCATTAAAGCAAAAACTAAATCCAACAATCTTAGCCTCTTTGGTTTCTAAGCTAGTAGTTTCAGTATCAAACGCTATCAATGTATCACTACTAATATCAGATAAAATCTCTTCAAGCTCGCTATCATCGGTTATCAAAATTGGCTCAAAGCTAAGATCTTTTTGTCTATCTTCAAGGTTTAAAGTAGCCAAAAGGCGATTTAAAGAGTACTCTTTTAGGATATCTTGAATTTTTATTAATGGGTTATAATCTGGGAATTTGGCACTTGATAGATTTGGGGTTTGGAGTCCATCATATAAGGTTGCTAATTTTTTGGATATAAGGGCACTATCTTTGCCATCAAAAAGCAAATTTTTGGTTCGTTCGCTTCTGACTTGATTTAAATTTTCATATAAATTCTCAATACTCCCAAACTCATCTAAAAGCTTCTTAGCCCCCTTATCTCCAATACCCTTAACCCCTGGGATATTATCAGCACTATCACCTGTCAAAGCTAAAAAATCACGCACCTGCTCTGGATACACACCATACTTTTCATAGCAACCATCTCTATCATATAGCTCTTTTTTGGCTGGACTATAGATATTTACCCTATCGCTAATTAACTGATATAGATCCTTATCATGGGTTACGACTTTGATAAATAGATCATTTTGTGGGTTGTTTTTGATAAAACTTGCGATTATATCATCAGCTTCATATCCATCAACTCTTAAACTACATAAGCCCATTTTTTCAATCATATCAATACAGATTGGCAACTGCTCTTTAAGCTCTTTTGGGGCTTCGGAGCGATTGGCTTTGTAATTTGGGTCTATATCATTTCTAAATGTTTTTGAGCCGCTATCAAGGGCAAAAACTATATAATCACTATTAAAATCTTGCTTTAAATTCGCTATGAAATTGGCAAATCCATGGATCATTCCACTTGGTTTTCCATCATTAGTTTTTAAGCTGCTCATTGCGTAATAAAGGCGAAAAAAGAAGCCAAAAGTATCAATTATCGTTAGAGTTTTCACGCTTTCTCCTAAATTTATCACATATCTTACAAAGTCCAAATTTCTCAGCCATATTTTTAAATCCAATTAAAATAAAAGCCCCTATATAAATTCCACAAAAATCTTCTATAAATCCACTCACAAGCCCCCAAAATCCAATCCCATCAGGTCTAAGCAACAACAAATATATACTAAAACTAACCGCACAGACCAAAAATATCCACTTTTTCCATCTTTGAATATCATAAAACAATCCGATAAAAAAGCCCGGCAAAGCACAGATTATAGCACGCATTAAGCTTACTATTAAGACTATTATAATTTCCATAATCACACCAAAAATTTACTAGCAACGCCGATAATAGCACTATTTGAGCGAAGAATATAAGGTGAGTTTATAGCGAATTTGGCCGGTATTTTATCTCTTTCACTTTGGCTAAATCCACCCTCAGGCCCCACAAATAGCATATACTCACCATTAAATCTATCCAAACTCTCACCGCCAAAATCCACCAAGGCTATATCTTTTTTATACTCTAAAAGCTCATCCACGCTATCAAATATAGCAATCTCCATGATGGAATTTCTACCACACTGCTCACAACTACTAATCAAAATTCTCTCAAATCTCTCTAAATTTAGCTTAAAATTCCTTTGCGAAAACTCACAATAGACTAAATTTAACCGCCCCACTCCAAGCTCATTTAGAGTAGGCAAACTCTTTTCTATCACGCTACCATCCACAACCGCCCAAGCTAATTCAAATTTATGTTTAATAGGGCTTATGAGTGATTTAAATACCAACTCCAAATCCGCACTACGCCTATTTATGGATTTGATCTCATAAATGTAGCTATAGCCATCTTTTAAATTTCTTATATCCACCCTTTGGCCAAGGCTTAATCTAAGGGCTTTTAAGTGGCTAAAACTATCGCCACTAAGCTCGATATTTTCAGCATTTGCCCTCTCATGATAGATAAATTTCATAAGGCAATTCCTATATAAGTTCCTAACCCTACAATGATAAATTCGCAAATTATCTTAATAAGCATAAATTTTTTAAATTTAGCAAATTCTCTATTGATTCTAACGGCTTTTAACCGCTTAAATCCAATCGCCCCAAGCGGAATGAGCGATATCCAACAAACTATCATTACCCAAATAGATAAGCTCATAGAAAAGTGTAAAATAGCCAAATTAAGCATCCCAGTAAAAAATATAAATGCCATAAAAATATAATATGTAGGCAAGAAATACATAAGTCGTTTAATATAACTAAATTTAGCCGTATCGCCTATAAATACAAGCCCCAAATGTAAAACCAACAACCCCAAAAGCACCTTGACAAATAGAAGGTGTAAGCCAATGCTCATCTCATAAGTCTCTATCATTCTGCCACCGGCATTGGAGGAAAATCGCTATCTATACTTGCGTTGCCATCGCTTTTGGCTATCGGGACATCTGGTGGCGGGATCTCGATTGCGTTATTTAAGCTCTTTTTTGGCTCTTTATCATCACAACCATAAAAGCTAAAAATCACCAAAAATATCAAGGTTAATCTTCTCACTAGCACTCCTTTGGATTTATAAATTTACTACCATTTTTGAGCTTTTCATAAAAGTCAAAATCACTCCACTCTTCTTTGATCCCATCGCTAAAGATTATCTCATCTAAATTTATTATCCCCATTTTAGGGCTATAGGCATCTTCTTTAAAGCATTGCGCATAGCCTGTGGCTGTCTCATGGACAATAATGCTATATAGCTCCACACCCTTTTCGCCATTTTGCATGATAGATTGATTAAGTAGCTTATCAATTAAGACAAAAAACACACGACTAAAATGCTCAGCACTTGGATTATAAGGTAGCTCTATCCAGCGTTTAGAGTGCTTTTTCATATCATTTTTATACCCAATCTCATCATTAGCATAAAGCGTCGTAGTGTGATCAAAACTATCAATAATCATCCTGATATATTGCTTCATAAGGCCAAAGTCATACACCATCCCAGCAGCGTCTAAATACTCAGATTTAAGTAGCACCTCACACCTGTAGCTATGGCCGTGGATACTCTCTTTACACCGCTTTGAGCTACAAAATCTCACTATATGAGCATTTTCAAAATCATAAATTTTTCTAATTATCATATTCTAAACTCCATCTAAATCATTCCAAATTCTAATATGCAATCTATCACTATAATTAAATCCATTTTTTATAGCAAAACTCGCCACGCTTTTGGCATTTTGGTTTAATTCATCTTGGTTTTTAGCTAGCGGCATACACCACACTTCGCCATTTTGGATAGATAAAATCTCCTTAATCTCATCAAATTCATTAGCCGTAGTTACAAATTTATAGAAGCAATCAGCGTTATTAAATAGCGATTTTAGGGCTTTTTTGTTGATTCTTTTGTGCGCTGGCTCACCACTTATAGATAGCTTTACACTCACTGCGAAGGTGCATTTTTTGTAAATTGGATATTTGGCAAAATCAATCTCAATAGTCCCATTGCTCTCAAACTGCACACTAAATCCAACGCTAAAAGCATACTCAAGAAATTTAATTAAATCCCAATCACTATGGTATAAAAGCGGCTCGCCACCGGTTATAATGATCAAAGGCTTATGCTTTAAACTAATGAGCAAACTACTCAAACGCTCAAAATTGAATTTTTCATAGCTAAAATGTGATGATTGCGCTGCTTTAATGGTATCACAACCTAATAAAATTTCACCATTTTTAGGTGATTTCATAATAGACCCAAAGCCTTGACATCTTAGGTTACAACCAGCAAGGCGGATAAAAAAGGCGTTTTTGCCTTGATATCGCCCTTCGCCTTGAATGGAGTGGAAATACTCAACTACCTCAACCATCTCTAACCACCAGTTTGGTAAAATGCCCTACTAGAAATCTCGCCTTTACCATCATTTTCCCATCTATTTTTCTCTGGTTTTGTCTCTAAGACCTCTTTTAAAATCTCCATAGCCCTAGCATAATTCCCATCTCTCATAGCCTCTTTTATGCTCTTGCCATCTTCATAGTATAAACAAGGTATCAAAAGCCCATCAGCACTTAATCTAAGCCTATTGCAACTCGCACAAAAATCATGTTTATGCGGATCTATAATTCCAAATTTATATCCATCGCTAGTTTCAAATAGACTAGATGGGCTATTTGGGCTTTTGGTAATCTCTTTTATACTATATTTTTTAGATAAGATATCTAAAATTTCATCTTTTTTAAGCCCTTTTATATCGCTACTTGCGTGAGTATTTTCCATAAATTCAATATATCTAATCTGTGCATTTTTGCTCCTAGCAAATTCCAAAAGCTCTATAATCTCATTATCATTTATCCCACGAAGTACAACGCTATTTAGTTTGATACCAAAGCCCTCTTTTTCAGCCTCATTAATTCCATCTAAAACTTGATTTAAGACATCTTTTCTAGCTATGAAATTTGCCTTTTTAACATCCAAAGTATCAAGCGAGATATTTAATCTTTTTAGCCCTGATTCTTTTAAGATTTTCGCCTTTTGTTTTAGATAATATCCATTTGTTGTCATAGCTAGATCAAGATCTGGTTTATAATCATTTATCATTTTTACAAATTTTTCAATATCTCTTCTTACTAAAGGCTCCCCGCCGGTTAATCTAATCTTTTTAACTCCATTATCAAGGCAAATTTTAACAAACCCAAACATCTCTTCATAGCTCAAAATCTTGCTCTTTTCTAAGCCATTAAACTCACCATCTTCAGGCATACAATACCTACATTTAAAATTACAAAGCTGAGTTACTGAAATACGCAAATAGTCAATAACCCTACCAAATTTATCTACTAGCATTATATCTCTTTTTTAAATTTCAAAATCATAGTAACCTGCCCCACTCCAAGCTGTAAATCCCTAGCTATCGCCTCTGGCGTTTTACCAGCTCTAAACATCTCTACAACTCTATTTTCATTATTTGCTTCAAAGCTAGGTGGAGTAATCTTGCCTATACTTTTGGTTCGCTCTTCTAGGCTATAAAGCCTCTCTTGTTGTTCATCTTTGATCTCATTTACGGCCTGTTCTATGATATGGACATTTTGTAAAATTGGGGAGATTTTTTGGATTAATCCTTCATTGATTTTTAGCTCTATTATATGATTTATCTCATCCATATCTATATCATTTTTGATAATCTCTTGTGGTTTGGCGTTATCTTTAATCTGCTTTTTAAGCTGATAATTCTCTTTGATAAGCCCTTCTATCGCCAATTCAAATTTAGAAAATTTCGAATTAATCTGCTTCTCTCTAAGCCAAAAAATCGCCCCAAAAACAGCTAAAAGAAGTATAAAAGCGATATAAAGTAATAACTCATTGCTCACTATTTTTTGCCTTTCTAATCTCTAATCTATCACTCTCAGCCACAAAGGCATTCCACTCTTTTTCATTTCCTCTTGAAAGCTTTAAAATTTTCGCACATTTTGGCGTGAGTGCTTTGAAATATATCAAGACTTCACGCTTTATAAATAGTGGTAAATTCACTCTAGCAAAGTAAATTCCCCCCACTTCCAAGCACTCATTATCAAACTCAAAACCCTCATACCCAATTTTGCTTGTTAATTGAGTAAATTTAAGCGGTTTTGGCGGTGTGTGTTGATTTTTGATAATATTTGATAATTCATCTACCTTTTTATATAATTCAACGAGTAATTTTATCGTTAATGGATCGCTATTTTCACTCTCTCCACGCACCTTTTCGTGACTTAACCACTCATCTATATTGCTTCTACTTTGGTTGAATTCAGCCTCATATTTATACTCTTCATCAGGCTCAAAGCCGATCTCAACCCTACCATTAATCAACCTAAAATCTACCATAAACTCACCAATACAAAGATAAAAAATATTATTCCCAAATATCCATTAAGAGTAAAAAACGCCCTATCTATCTTGCTAAAATCCCGCCTAACAATCCTATGCTCAAAATACAAAATCACCCCACTAATCCCCACACCGATAAAACCAGCCACTCCAAGCCCAGCACCAATAGCAAAAAGCAGCCAAAAAAGTATAGTCAAAAAATGAAAAATCCCACAAATAAACATAGCAGCCTTCGCACCATATACGCTAGGGATACTAAACAATCCTACCTTTTTATCATACTCCATATCTTGAAGTGAGTATAAAATATCAAATCCAGCCACCCAAAACACAACCCCAAATGAGAGCAAAAGCACCCACAAAGGCACCTCTCCTAGCACCGCTATCGCCCCAGCAATAGGCGAAAGCCCAAGGCAAACTCCAAGCATAATATGAGCCAAAGCAGAAAATCTCTTAAAATATGAATACACCCCAAGAAGTGCTAAAATCGGAAAACTAAGCCAAAATGCAAGAGAATTTATAAAATAGGCCACAATCACAAAAATAAAAGCATTAATCCAGATAAAAATTAATAAATTTCCACTGCCAATTCTGCCATCTACGCTTGGACGAGAGGCGCATCTAGGATTATCCTTGTCAATATCTCTATCCAAATAGCGATTTGCCCCCATAGCGAAATTCCTAGCACTAACAGCGCACAAAATACCTAAAATCAAAAGCTCCCAACCAAACCAAATTGAGTTATTTAAGCTCTTAGATGCCACTATCATCGCTACAAATATAAATGGCAGAGCAAAAATAGAGTGCTTAAAGACAATTAACTCATCAATATCTTTTAAAATTTTAATAAATTTTGACATATTTTTCCTTTTAAGGGTGGTATTTTAGCGAAATTTAACTAAATTTATATTGATAAAATAGCGAATTTAAGCATATTGGGACATTTGATTAGATAAAATATCAAAAATTAAAGAGCGTAAAATGTATAGTGAATTAGCAATTATCGGCACTACAGCAAGTGGCAAAAGCGATTTGGCTATCAAGGTAGCTAGAGAGTTTAATGCGGTGATTTTAAGCCTTGATTCTTTGTGTTTATATAAAGAGATCGATATCGCAAGTGCTAAGCCTAATAAGGATGAGCTAGAGCTTGTTAGCCATTTTGGGATTGATCTTGTTATGCCTGATATGGATTTTTGTGTGGGAGATTTTATAGATGAGTATAAAAAGGCCAAGCTATACGCACAGCAAAATAACTCCATGCTAATTATCACCGGCGGAAGTGGATTTTATCTAAAATCAATGCTAAGTGGTCTATCGCCTAAAATTGAGCCTTTGAAAATTAATATAAGTGATGATGAAATTTGGGATTTGGTAGTGGAGATTGATAAGGAATTTTGCGCTAAATTTAGCAAAAATGATAAATTTCGACTTCACAAATGGTATCAAATTTACGCCCAAACCAATGAAATTCCAACTCAATGGCTACGGCTTAACACTGGTGAGCCGGTGATTAAAAATTTGACTATTTATGAGCTAGTGTGGGATAAATTTGAGCTGATAGAGCGCATCAAAACTCGCACCAAAAATATGCTTGAAAATGGCTTAATAAATGAAGCTAGATATCTATTTGGGCGTTATGATAGCGCATTAAAACCGCTAAATTCCATCGGTCTTAAAGAGGCTAAAGATTATCTTGATGGTAAGATAAATCTAAATGAGCTAAATGATCTGATCACAATTCACACAACGCAACTAGCCAAGCGACAAAGAACATTTAATAAAAGCTTTAACTCCATTAAAATTGATGCTAAAAATTTAAATTTAGATAAATTTCTAACTCAAATATCAAATTCCATCAACTAATCGCTTTTGCTCCAAGCAAAGCTCTCTCCACTCGCTATTTTCAGCTATATTTAAGCACTCATCTACATATGGTGCGGCGGCTTTTGGGTTGTTTTGTGAAATTTCGATTTGGGCTATTTTGTGTAGGGCTCTAGCTCTATTTTGCGGTTGTAGGTTTTTATTTAAAAGCTTTAAAATCACATTTTTAGCCTCATCAAATTCCAAATCCATAGCTAAATTCTCAGCGTATATGAAGTCCGCTTCTGGGCTAAATGTATCGATATTAAGTTTATTTTGTAGATCTAAGACTCTTTTAGAATACTCTTTAGCTACTTTATCGCCCTTGCTATTAGCATATATCATAGCAGCGTCATACGCCTCAACTAGCATTATATCGATACCTCTTTTATCTTTTAGTGTATCCAAAGCTCTGATTGCCTCATCAAATCTATCTAATTTTAAAAGTGAGTAAAATCTATAAATTATCGCTTCGCTTGGATCGCTATATGGCACCTTACTAGCTAGTTCTACAGCCTTAAAGCTACTATCTATAGCAGCGGTGAATTTAGATAGTTGGTAGTTGATTTTAGTTAGATTATTTAACCAAACTACTCTATTATTTAAATTTGGCTCATTTAAATTGGCTTGAGTAAGATTATAAGCTTGATTGTATCGTTTGGTTCTATAATAGCAGTTAAATAGCTTTAATTGATCAGCTACTTTACTTTGGATATTGTATTTATCACTCAAAGCCACGACATCTAAGCAATCTGAGCTTTGATTATATCTATTAGCTAAGCTCAACGCCGATGCCTCCATCATATCTGTGATATCACTTTGATTTAAATCCAATATTAAATTATTTAAGCTCAAAATATCATTATATTTTTTCTCTTCAAAGCTTAATTTAACCTCTTCTATAAGTGCCATATCAGCAAGCTCTTGACCTGGATATTTGGCTAATAAATTTTTATAATGAGAGTGTCTCTCATCGCTATTTCTATCAGGCAACTCAAAAAATAGCCTATCAAGAGCATACTCTATCTCGCTATTAAATTCATTATCGGCAAATTCACTCTTATATTTTTGTAGATACTCATACGCACTTACTGGCTCACTCCCACGCACTAGCGTAGCCCCAAGCTTCCTAAGGCTACTCTCATAATACCCATCATGTAAAGTAGAATCCAAAAAAACAGCCTTATATATCTTAGCTGCAGTATCAAATAGACTGTTTGCCCTTAACTCATCGGCAATCTCTAGGCTATAACTTTTATCAGATATTATAAATTTAGGATTTGTTATAACTACTTTATCTATATATTGAGCTGCTTCTAAAAATCTTTGTTGAGATAGATAAATTTTAACTAACCTAAATGTTGCTTCACTAGCGATATCAACATCATTTGAGCTATACAATACATCTTCATAAAATCTCATTGCGTCATTTAATTTACCACGAGATGCTAGATAGTCAGCATAGCCTATTATAGCCTGTTTTGTCCAGTTGTCATTGCTATGTTCAGTCATCAAAATATCTAATATATACTCCGCATCATCAAAAAGATCGCTACTGATATTTGCTATCATATTGATATATAAAATTTCAGGGTAGTTTCTATCTGAGCCGTTAAATCTCATCCAAACTTTGGATAGATCAATTATATTTTTATTTATCGCTTGTATGGCTTGGTATTGGGTCTCTTCTTTGACTAGTTTATCTAAAGAGCGAATTTGGTATAGCAAAAACTCACCCACAAATATGCTATCTGGGTGCATATTTATCGCCTTTTGACTCTCGTTAATTACCTCTTGATAATTTTGACGCTCGTAATTTCTTTTGACTAGGAGATAGATCCCCATATCGCCATTTTCATTATATGTGATTGGCTCTTTATTTAGATCCAAGGCACCAACGCTTGGATGAAGTAAATTTGGGTATTTGATAGGGAATTCAATCCCCTTTATATAGCTTGTATCTAGCTCATTTAATCTCTTATTTATATTGATTGTGAAGTGTTTGGAGCGATTGGTTTTATCAGCTAGGGAGTTTTGAGAATCAAATAATCTATTATTGACATTAAATATTCTAGATGTTATCTTAGGCTCTATTATCACCACAAACCCATCATTTAAAGGATAAAATCCGATTTTGGCAAATGGTAGATCTTGGTTTTTTAAATTTTGATTTAATTTAGTAAAAACCCTACAGCTATATACTTTATTTTCTTGGTTATTTCTCTCATCACAAATCATATCCTTATCATCTTGAAGATGTATGATATAATAGGGATTTCCATCATGTTTACCACTATTAATGCTAAATGTAAAAGCGCCTAAATAAGAGCAAAAAAATATGAAAAAAGCTATATATCTCATGGGCGAAATTATATCATAAATAAATTGAGCTTAAGCTTGATCTAGGGCTAATTTTTAGCTCATTTATATTAGCAAATCTGCCTTTTTGATACTTTGCTATACCTGCTCTTGCTATCATAACTGCATTATCACTACAAAATTCCATCGGCGCAACTAGCAAATTCATATCAAAATTCTCACAAAGCTCAAGCAACCTAGCCCTCAAATACAAATTCGCACTCGCCCCACCCACGACACCTAAATTCGCAAATTTCACACTCTCACACACTCTTTTAAGCTTATCTATAATATGCTCACAAGCCGCCTTCTCAAATCCAGCTGCGATATCAGCAAAATCGCTATTAGAGTTATTAAGGCTCTTTTCTATCTCTATTCTAACTTGATTTTTTAATCCTGAAAAGCTATATTCTAATCTCTTATCGCCTTTTAGTGGAATTGTAAATTTATATCTATCATTTGTTGATTTTTTGGCTAAATTCTCTATAATCGCTCCACCAGGATAGCCAAAGCCCATCATCTTAGCCACCTTATCAAAGCTCTCACCAAAGCTATCATCACTAGTAGACACAAGGGTCTTGATATCGCCCTTTTCATCGATATACAAAACCATAGTATGCCCACCACTGACTAAAAGCACCCCAAGAGGTAACTTCTCATCTGAGTTTAAAAACAAAGAGTATATATGCCCAACTAAGTGATTTATCTCAATTAATGGCGAATTTAGCCCCACGCTAAGTGCTTTAGCCACGCTCACACCACTAACTAAGCTAACGCTAAGCCCAGGGCTATTTGTCACAGCGATCGCTTTAATATCTTTAAAATATGGCTTAATATCTTTAATTAAATTTGGGAAAGCCCCAGTGTGTAATCTAGCAGCTAGTTCAGGGACTACGCCGCCATATTTACTATGCTCTAGCTCTTGAGTTATTTTTTTATGATATATGAGATTGAATTTTAGATCCAAAAGCGCCACAGAGCTATCATCACAGCTACTCTCAATTCCTAAAATCACTTAGCAAACTCCACCAAAATCATACCGATAAATTTATCCTTTTTATCTGAAATTTCGTAAAATTCAACCCTATAAATTTGCCCCTTTTTATCCATTGAAAAGCGTGATTTTATCATATCTTTGGTAATTTTAATCCCGCTTTCATCTACTATGGTTGTTCCATATCCTATTATATTTGCTCTTATTTTATCTTTTGGGATTATCATAAAGCTATTATTTACTACAATTTTTTGACCTAATTTAACACTCTTAACCTCATCATTATCGATCTTAATACTAGTCTCATCAACTAAATTTGAATACTCAAAATACTCTGGCGTAAATCTCGTAACTATGGTATTGCCATAATGGATGTTGTATTCATTTTGATTTTTACTCAATGCCACAAGCGCATTATCGCAATCAATTTTTAGCTCACCACTACTTGGAAGTGGGATATATCCTAATCTAGCTTTTGGAGAATGAAACAAAAACTTACCACACACAAGCACAGATAAATCTTCATCTAAGGCTCTCTTAACCCCTTGAGGCGTTAGCTCAAATTTGCGTTTAAACTCTATCCCAGCTAATTTCAAATACTCTTCAACCGCACTCAAATGATAATATACACGCTCATGTATCGGCAGAGTCTTACTAGCTTCATTGGCGTAAGCTGCTTTGCCGTTTTTGATAGCGAAATATGATAGGCTTTTTAGCATCTCTTTGTCGCCTTCGGCGGTGCGTGTATTGCGAAGATGATATTTGTGGATTGGGTTTAAAAGCTTATCATTTAATCTCTCTACTACTTTATTGGCGTTTTTTTCTAAGTCCCCATATATGGCACCATCAAGAGCAATTTGATCAATTATAACGATATTTCCCCAGCGGTTTGGGTTCATTGTTGGATTTATATATTTTGGGCGATAAAATCCACTTCCATCATGCAAATTCACAAGCATAGTGATATTTGGCTCTAAAACCAAAGATTTAATCTGCTCTACTATATCTTTTTCAGGATCTTTATCTGAGATAATATCAAATTTACGATTCATATCACCATTTACGCCACGGGACTTTTTAATTATGCTTGGCATATTTAAATTTGGCACCACATATAAAGACCCAGATGTGATCTCATAACCACGAGCTAGCAAATTTGCTGACATAAATCCGCCCGGCTCATCACCTTGGATCCCTCCTGTAACAAGCACAGTGTTATTATCATCGACTCCTAGCTTTATCAATGTGAATTTAGCATAAGCACCACTAACAAAGATAAAAATTGTTAAAAATATAATGATACTACGCAACATAATTTCCTTTAATTTTGCTATATTTTAATAAGTTTTTGTTAAAAATTAGTAAAATTTAAGCCATATATCTATCTTTTATATACTCTCTCACCTTTTGATTTATCTCAATTACAGACTCAACGCTATCAAGTTTAAAACTACCAAATTTATCCAAAGCATCAAAAATCGCATTACTAATAGAGATAAAATTCACTCTTTTATTCAAAAATCCAGCCACAATCTCATCATTAGCAGCATTGATAATAGCGCCGATTTGCGGATTTTGTAATAATTCATCTTTTAAGCTAAATGCCTTATATCTATCTAAATCAATTGGCTCAAGGGTGATATTTTGCAACAACTTAATATCTAAATTTTCAATTACTCTTTGCTCACCAAGCCCTATGGCGTGGGCTATAGCAAGTCTCATATCAGGCTTTGAGATGTGAGCCGTGCTAGATCCATCTTGGAATTCAATCAATGCGTGGATTAGGGATTTTCTCTCTATATAAGCGTCTATATTTTGGCAACTATATAGCCAAAACGCCTCCACAATCTCAAATAGCTTATTTACCATCGTAGCACTATCAATGGTAATCTTAGCTCCCATACTCCAATTTGGGTGTTTTAGAGCATCTTCTACACTAGCACCTGCTAACGCCGAAATCTCACGATTATAGAAGGCTCCACCGCTAGCTGTGATTATCAATCTATGAATTTTTGGGCGATCCTTTAACATAAATTTAAGCCCAAAATGCTCACTATCAATCGGCGTAATCTTAGAACAATCTAAAAATTTTCCCCCAGCCACAAGGCTCTCTTTGTTTGCCAAAGCTAGATCAAACCCAAGCTCCAAAGCCTTTAAGCTAGGTATCAATCCATCAAATCCCACAAATGCATTTATAAGCTTAGCCCCATGACTTTGCTCATCACAGGCTTTTAAGAATTTCTCTATTCCATCTTTTTTGCTAAAGACAAATTTGTGATTGATTTGAGATTTTAGGCTATCATCGTCTATATATACTAATTTTGGGGCGAATTCTTCTATTTGTGAATTTAAGATTGCCACACTGCTCTTACACGCTAAAGCATCTATCTGTAAGCCATTTTCCCTAGCTAAGTTTAAAGCATTTAGCCCTATGCTCCCACTACTGCCAAGTACTATCATATAAGCACCATATACATAGCTAAAACACCAAACAAATATCCATCCATTCTATCTAAAATTCCACCTTGTTCGCCAAGTATCACACCACTATCTTTCACCCCAGCCAAACGCTTCAAATAGCTCTCAAATAGATCCCCAAAAATACCAAAAACCACCACACTTAAACTACACAAAACCACAATAACAAAAGCCATATCCATCAAAAATAGCCCCGATATCACCCCAAAAGCAACACCAATAATCAATCCACCTATGACGCCCTCTAAAGTCTTATTTGGGCTTGATGGGCTAAAGCTTCTTTTACCAAAAAATTTACCAACAAAATACGCCCCACTATCACTAGCAATCACACTAAAAATAAGCCAAAACAAAGCACTAATACCATAACTTTGATAGACTCCAAATAGCATAAATATCGGCGCAACAGGATAGATAAAAGGCAAAATAAATTTCAAATTATCGCTTTTAATATAGGCCAAAACACTAGCCACAATAACCAAATTTAAAATAATAATCTTAAAAATATCTTGTATCCCACTCACAAATGGAATTATAGTAAAGAATATAAGCGCTATAATAGCCAAAGATCGCTCCTTAATCCCATAAAGATTCAAGCTCTCCAAGACCGCCACAACCAAAATAGCAGCAAAAATTAAGAAATTTAGCCAAAAAATATCTAGCACCGCCACAACCAAAAACGCCACAAATAAGGCCAAACCAGTGATAACTCTCTTTTTCATTAATAATCCTTAAAAAGCTAGATTGTATCTAAATTTAGCTAAAATTAAACCAAATTTATTGTATAAATTTAGCTACTATTTGACGCTTATTATGTAGATCAAAATACCTTATCTCTACTTTTCCAGATTCATTTGGCAATCTACAGCTCAAAGCCCATTTACGAACAACCCTATCTAATGGATTTTTAATCCCATCAATACGACAATCATCTACCAATCTCCCCGCATAAAACACCTGTATATTATTCGTATCACTTCCATATATATAAGCCCCCATCGCTCCACGCTTTGCTACTACTATATCAACCTTAGTTATACTCCCAGCATTTAATATCAGAGCAAAAATAGCTAAAATTATAACTCTCATCTCACACCACTATATCAAGTTTTTTAATCTCTTGGCTTTCATAATTCTCATCACTCTCATCATCTTCATCACTCTCATCATCGCTATGCTTTGGCTTGTGATGGTGGTCGTTTAAATCCTCTTTTTGCGTCTGCTTTTCATGCTCATTTTCGGGATCAATTTTATAAGTTTCTTCAGTAGGTCGAATCTCTTCTACCTCTTTTTTCTTTTCAGCTGCAGCTGCGGCGTTAATCGCCATTTGCATATCTAATTTGGATTGAAAATCACTTTGGACACTTGCTGCTACTGGGGCATTTTGATTGACATAGATAGAATTTGAGATAGGGGTAATTGCCACTTTTTTTCCTTTTTATTTTCTGTATTTTAGCAATAAATCGGCAAATTTAGCAATATTTACAAATTTAAATTTCAAAATTGTCCTTAAATTAATAAAAAAATGTTAATATTAACCCAACTTCAAAAAAGGGAAAATATGAAAATAGTATGTTTAGATGCCGATACTTTGGGCAATGATGTTGATTTAGATAGCGTATTTGGCAAATTTGGCGAGTTTGTCAGCTACAATATGACAGATGAGACTCAAACCATCCAAAGGCTCCAAAACGCCGATATAGTGCTAACAAATAAGGTTTTAATCACCAAAGATGTTATCGCTAAAACAAATTTAAAATTAATTTGCGTAACCGCAACTGGCGTTAATAATATCGATTTAGTAGCTGCCAAAGAGGCTAATATCCCTGTTAAAAATGTCGCTGGATACTCCACTAATAGCGTAGTTCAACAGACTTTTGCCAATATCTTAGCCATTAGAAATAGCACAAGTTACTATGAAAATTATGGCAAAAATAGCGATGGCTGGGCCAAAAGTCCGATATTTGTAAATTTAGATAAACCAATTTTCGAGCTTAGCGGTAAAAAATTTTGCGTTGTTGGGCTTGGTACAATCGGCCTTGAAGTGGCTAAGGTGGCTCAAGCTTTTGGCTGCGAAGTATCCTACTACTCCACAAGTGGCAATAACTCAAATTCAAATTTCAAAAGAGTTAGCTTTGATGAAGTTTTGAAATCTGATATAATCAGCATTCACGCACCACTTAATGAAAATACAAAAAATCTCTTTAACTCTAAGGCTCTTAATCAATTAAAAGATGGAGCGATGCTAGTAAATAGTGGTCGTGGCGGGATTGTAGATGAAGAGTATATGGCTAAATTAATTGATGAGCGTGAAATTTATTTTACCACTGATGTCTTAGAAAAAGAGCCGATAGTGGCTAATCATCCGCTATTAAAGGTCAAAAACAAAGATAGATTGATGATTACTCCGCATATTGCGTGGGCGAGTGTAGAGGCTAGAAGAAAATTAATCGAGCTAAGTGCGAAAAATATAGAAGATTTTATAAAGGATCAAAATGGCTGATATTCATAGTTTTGATATTAGTGCTAGTGTAGATATGATGGAGGTCAAAAATGCCCTTGAAATAGCTAAAAAAGAAGTAGCTAATAGATTTGATTTTAAGGGTTTAAAGGCTGAAATTGAGCTAAATGAAAAGGACAAAACCATAACCCTAATTAGCTCAAGCGACTCAAAAATAGACGCACTAAAAGATATAGTAATAAGCAAACTAATAAAACGAGATATCCCACCAGTTGCCCTAAGTCAAAAGAGCATAGAAAACGCAAGTGGTGGCAATGTTAAATCAATTTTGAAACTAAATGATACCTTAGATAGCGACAATGCCAAAAAGATCACAAAAGCGATAAAAGATGCTAAAATCAAGGTAAATGCCTCCATCAGGGGCGATGAGATTAGAGTTGAGAGCAAGTCGATTGATGATCTACAAAGTGTGATTAAGCTTGTAAAGGGGCTAAATTTAGAGCTTCCTTTGAGTTTTAAAAATCTAAAATAAGGAGTAAATAATGAAATTTAAAAAACTTTTCTTAGCATTTTCTTTGCTATTTGCCATTGGCGCAAATGCTATTAGCGAAGGCAAAGAGTATATCAAACTACCTTCAAACGCAGAGTTTAAAGACGCTTCAAATAGCGTTATTGAGATATTTAGTTATAGCTGTATCCACTGCTATAATCACTTTAAAGCTGGCACGCTTAAATTTGTATCTGAGATGCTACCTGATCTAAAATATGATGAGTGGCAAGTGCGTCAAATGGGCGAATATGGCTTTGAGATGAGTGAAGTTTTAGGCTATGCTAAGAGCTTAGATGATAAAAATGGTCTAAGCACTCTAAGTGCTAAATCAAATTTTCATCAAGTTTTAAAAGGCTTTTTTGAAGATGCTTTTGTGAGTAAAAAAAGATATAAAAACGCCCAAGAATTTTATCAAAGAGCCGTAAATATCCTACAATCAAACGGCGTAAAAGATAGTAGCGTTGAAAATATCTTAAAATACATAAATTCGCAAGAGGGCAAAGCCTATGCTAAATTAACAGACCAAGCCTTAGAAGTGGCTAAAATCAGCGGAACTCCAGGCTTTGTGGTGAATGGCAAATACCTAATCAATATCGAATATGTAAATAGCCAAGAAGAGTTAGTCGAGATAATCTCTGAGATAGTTAAGCTAAAATAGAACTTAAATTTAATATTTAATTTAAAATATCTGCTATAATTTTGCTATTTAAATAAATTTAAAAGTTATAGCAGATGAAACTTATACAAAATTTAGCCCTTAAATATGCGAAATTTTCGCTAAATCGCTCTTTGAAATCGCAATTAAATTTAGATATCTTGCCACACGCCACAACCACCCCACCAGACCCAAGTATAACCTATATGTTATATGCTCATATCCCATTTTGCCATACTTTTTGCCCATATTGTTCATTTCATAAATATGCTTATGACAAAAGCATCGCAAAAGAGTATTTTAAAAATTTGCGTTTAGAAATGGAGCAAATTCACGCCTTAGGGTATAAATTTAACTCCATGTATGTTGGTGGTGGCACTACTTTAATAGATGAAAATGAGCTTATAAAAACACTAGAATTAGCCAAAAGGCTCTTTAATATAGATGAAATTTCATGCGAGAGCGACCCAAGCCACATTGAACCTAATAATCTTAGGCGATTTAAAGGGTTGATTAAGCGTCTAAGTATCGGAGTACAAAGCTTCAATGATGATATCTTAAAAAGAGTTGGTAGATATGATAAATTCGGCTCAAGCCAAGCCCTAATCACAAAGTTAAAAAACGCCGTAGGCATCCTACCCATCACAAGTATAGATCTAATCTTTAACTTCCCAAACCAAACCAAAGATATGCTAATTAATGATATAAATTTAGCTAAAAGTATTGACGCAGATCAAATCACATTTTATCCGCTCATGAAATCCAATCTAACAAAAGCCAAAATAGCTTCTAGCTTAGGTGTAAGCAAATTTGATAATGAGTTTGAGCTTTATACCATCATAGAAGAAAATTTCAAAGATTATCACAAAAATAACGCCTGGTCTTATGCTAAGAATAGATCAAATTTCAATGATGAATATGTCAGCTCAAAGCACGAGTATTTAGGCATCGGAAGTGGTGGATTTAGCTTTATTAATGGCAAGCTTTTTATCAATGCTTTTAATCTAAATGAGTATAATAGCAAAATTCAAAATAACCAAAGCTCCATAATCGCAAGTTGCGAATTCAAACCAAAAGAGCGGATAAAATATCTATTTTTAACTGAAATTTTCAGTGGTTTTATTGATATTAGTAAATTCAATCAAACCAATAAAACAAATCTATTAAAAACGCTAAATATAGAATTAAGATTGCTAAGCCTTGTTGGTGCTATCAAAATCACAGATAATATGATTGAATCTACAAAATTTGGTAGATATTTGTGGGTGAGTTTGATGAAGGAGTTTTACATTGGGATGGATAGAGTAAGAGCCATTTTCAAAGATGACGCAAAGATCAAAAATAGCTCTAAAATAAATATAATGAAAAGCCAAATTTAAGGCTATTTTTGGATATATTTTATATTTGCTTTGGCTTTTAATTTATTGAAATAATCCATCATGGCTATCTCTCTTTCTTGCTCTATCATCTTATCTACAACAGCTTCTTCTACTGCTTCAAATGGCGGCAAAACTGAGCCACTTTTAGATACGATATAAAATCTCTCTAATCCTGATGGAGACTCTAAAATAGGGGTAAATTCGCCATTTTTGGTAGTGTTTAGCGTATAGGCTAATCTTGGAGTGATATTGGCTGAATTTAGAGTTAAATACTCTTTTTCTACCCCTTTTATATCGGCTTTATAATTTTTAGCTTGTCTATTTAAGGCATTAGCGTCATTAGAGATATATCGTATCAAGCTAATACTTCCAAATTGTAAAAACGCTCCCGCATTATTCTCATAAAATCTCCTAGCATTTTGCGGTGTGATATTTTGAGTTGGGGTATTTAAAATCCCAGCATAGAGTCTCTCTTTTTTAATTGAAATTGCCATATCTTCACGGAGTTGCTCATCACTAGTGCCTCGTGATTTTACCGCAGATTTAAAGCCCTCAACGCTCATATTATTGGCTGCGGCTAATTGGGCAATTTTTTGTTCAATCTCAAATTCGCTCACACTTATATTTAGCCTTTTTATCTGAGCTAGCTCAATCTTATCTCTTATTAACAAATTTAAAGCTTCATTTTTATCTAAATTTGTCTTAGCCATCACGCTATTTAGCTCATATGTGGTAATTGGCTCATTATCCACAGTAGCCACCAAACCACCAACATATCTCGCATTAGCACTAATAGCCAAAAATAGCAAAGCAAAAATCAAATTTTTAACCATATAAAACCTTTATTAAAGCAAATTTTGGCTAAAATTATATCCAAATTTCAATTAACATTAGGATAATTATAATGATAACTACAAGATTTGCCCCATCTCCAACTGGATTTTTACACATTGGCGGACTTAGAACCGCACTATATAACTACCTTTTTGCGCGTAAAAATGGTGGCAAGTTCCTTCTTCGCATAGAAGATACAGACTTAAAGCGAAACTCACAAGAAGCAGTAATCGCAATTAGAGAAGCATTTAATTGGTGCGGACTAGACTATGATGGCGATGTAGAGTATCAATCCAAGAGATTTGATATCTACAAAAAATATATTAATCAACTATTAGAAAGCGGCAAAGCTTATAAATGCTACACTACCCAAGAGGAGCTAGCACAGATGAGAGCCGAGGCTGAAGCTAAGAAGTTAAGGCCAAAATATGATGGTAGATATAGAGATTTTACAGGCACACCACCACAAGGCATTGAGCCTGTAATCCGCATAAAAGCCCCACTTGAAGGGGTGATTGAGTTTAAAGATGGCGTAAAGGGTAATGTCAAATTCAACTGTAGCGATATCTTAGATGATTTTATCATCGCTAGAAGTGATGGGTCGCCTACATATAATTTTTGTGTTGTGATAGATGATGCATTGATGGGGGTCACGCATATTATTAGAGGTGATGATCACCTAAGCAACACACCAAAGCAAATTATCTTATATGAGGCTCTTGGATTTAAAATTCCAGAGTTTTTTCATGTGGCGATGATAAATGGTAGCGATGGGTCTAAACTTAGCAAAAGACACGGCGCAACCGATGTGATGGAGTATAAAGATATGGGCTATCTGCCTGAGGCGATTTTAAATTTCTTGGTGCGTTTAGGTTGGAGCCATGGCGATGATGAGATATTTAATTTACACCAAATGATAGAGCTATTTGATCCATATAATCTTAGCAAATCAGCCTCTACTTATAATCAATCTAAATTAGAGTGGCTAAACTCACACTATATAAAATCATTACCATTCGAAAGA
The DNA here is from genome assembly GCF_002139935.1 of Campylobacter lanienae NCTC 13004. Taxonomy (NCBI): domain Bacteria; kingdom Pseudomonadati; phylum Campylobacterota; class Epsilonproteobacteria; order Campylobacterales; family Campylobacteraceae; genus Campylobacter; species Campylobacter lanienae. The sequence continues at coordinate 1,367,528 of NZ_CP015578.1, forward strand.
CTCGCTGATGATATGCTATATTTTGGATTGGATTTTAGAGCTATTGATAAAGGCCATATGCTCCTAGATCTATTAAGAGAGCGATCCAAAACTCTCTTAGAGCTTAAAAATTCAGCCCTAGCCATCATAAATAGACCTACAACCTATGATCCAAATGCTATTAAAAAATTTATAAATGATAGTAACAAAATTTTGCTTGATGAATTTGCCAAATCTCTTGAATTTAAGGAGATGGATGCCAAAGCCATAGAAGAGATGACAAACGAATTTTTAGCCAAAAAAGATAAAAAATTAAAAGACCTAGCCCAACCAATCAGAATCGCAATCACAGGAAGCGCAGTCAGCCCAAGCATCTTTGAAGTGATTGAGATAATCGGCATTGATGAGCTAAAATCAAGAATTCAAAACTTCCTAAAATCTTTATAAAACTTAGCTAGAGCTTAAGGCTCTGGCTTTTATTTTATCAAGTATAGCTTAAATTTACCATTTAATTTACCAAAAGTAACATATAGATAATAAATTTTATCTATTATCTAAATATTTACCTAGAATAAAATAAATTTAAGTTATAATTCTATATTATTTTTAAAATTAAAGTTAAATTTAAGGAAAAACAATGAGTTTAAAGCAAAAAGCTCTTGATTACCACGAAGGTGGAAAGATAGAGATAAATGTCAAAAAACCTTGCGTTAGCGCTGAAGACCTTAGCCTAGCATACTCTCCTGGCGTGGCTGAACCTTGTATAGAGATAGAGTCAAACAACGAATTAGCCTACAAATACACAAACAAAGGCAATCTAGTAGCCGTAATCACAGATAGCACGGCGGTTTTAGGCCTTGGTGATATCGGCGCTATCGCTGGAAAACCTGTTATGGAGGGCAAATCTGTTTTATTTAAAAAATTTGCCAATGTAGATGCCTTTGATATCGAACTTGATGAGAAAGACCCAGATAAGATAGTTGAAATTTGTAAAGCTCTAGCCCCAACTTTTGGTGGTATAAACTTAGAAGATATCGCCGCACCAAAATGCTTTTACATAGAGAAAAAACTTCAAGAAAGCGTAAATATCCCTGTAATGCACGATGATCAGCACGGCACAGCCATCATCACAACGGCGGGATTATTAAACGCTTTAGAGATAAATGGCAAGGATATTAGCACGATCAAAGTCGTAGTAAGCGGTAGCGGAGCAGCCGGAATAGCATGTGCGAAAATGTATCAAAGCGTTGGTGTTAAAAATATAATTATGTGCGATAGCAAGGGCGTTATCCACTCAAAAAGAGATGATTTGACCGAGCAAAAAATGGAATTTGCCATAGATACAGATGATAGAACTTTGGGCGATGCTTTAAGGGGTGCTGATATGTTTTTAGGCCTTTCTAAAGCCAAACTTCTAACGCCTGATATGGTAAAAAGCATGGCAAATAATCCTATAATCTTCGCTCTAGCCAATCCAGAGCCAGAGATCAGACCAGAGATCGCTCATGAGATTAGAGATGATATCATCATCGGTACAGGCAGAAGCGACTATCCAAATCAGGTAAATAATGTCTTAGGATTTCCATTTATATTTCGTGGTGCGCTCGATGTAAGAGCGACAAAGATCACCGAAAATATGAAAATAGCCGCCGCTATTGCCCTAGCCAAACTAGCCAAAGAGAGTGTCCCTAGTGAAGTTTGTAAAGCTTATAATGTAAGTCAAATTAAATTTGGCAAAGATTATATAATCCCAAAACCATTTGACCCTAGAGTTTTATTCACAATTGCTCCAGCTGTGGCAAAAGCCGCTGTAGAAGATGGAGTGGCACTGATAAAAGAATTTGATGAGAGTGCTTATGTACAAAGGCTGAAAAATTTATTTTAACTTATAAATTTAGTGATAACTGCTTATAATCATGCAGTTATCACTATCAAAATTAAATTTCATTAATATTTTATATAAATTTTTTCTTAATTTAAATTTATTTAATACTAAATTTAAATTTCATAACAAATTAAATCTTTTTATCACCCTTATAATATCCAAAAATCTCACTTGAGCCATCATTTTTCATCAAAATTACAGAATATATCTCCTCTATTCCTTGCTCCATCCCAGGACTTCCCATAGGCATACCAGGGGCTGAAATTCCTATCACACCATTAGGTTTATTTTCTAATAACCAATCCACAACGCTACTAGGCACATGCCCTTCAATAGCGTAACCATCGATAACCCCTGTGTGACAACTTTGATACTCATCTTTGATATTTAATTTTTCTTTAATTTTTATAAAATCATCACTAGCATGAGAGCTGATTTTATAGCCATTTTTCTCCATATAACTTTCCCAAAGCCCACAACAACCACATGATGGCGACTTATAAACATGGATTAATCTCTCTTGAGCAAACAAAGGTAGAGCCAAAGCAAGAGCAAAAATATACTTTTTCACTATTTTTCCTTTTAGATTTTTTATCTTTATAATAATACTTTTTTATAATAAACAGATACTAAAGCTATTTTAAACCCAAATTCTAAGCGGTTTTGGGTAAAATTTATCCTTATCGTTTATTAAATTTATATCATTTTGATTATTTGGCATAAATCTAGTGTAAATTTGATCTATGATTATGGTTTTACCATCTTTTGTTTGGAGTGCGAATTTGTTATTTGATAGCTTTTTGATTATCTCCACGCCTAGATCTTTTAGGGATTTTATCTCGATTTGCCCTGTGATTTTATCTTGGATTTTAGCTGCGCTCACTACCAAATCTATATCTTGGTTTAGCTCTATTTGAGTGGCGAATTTAGCATTTAAATTTAGCTCTACATCAAAAGCCTTACCGCTATCTTTATAAAGCTCATTTACGATTATCTCCCTTCCGCTGTTAAATTTAAGGGTAAATGTGCCATTTTTATTAATTCTTATAGCTGTTAATGCGTCTGTGTCTTTAAGCATATTTGCGGTATTTGCTCTATCTTTTTCAAAGCTATCTTTAACTTTTTGTAGATTTTCTAAGGTGAAGTTAAGTCCGGTCGCAGAGCTAAATTCACGCTCTATAGATAGCATAACGCTAGATTTTACATTTTGATACCTTGCCTTTGTTTCATCATCAAATTCATTTATATAATCATCTCTATTTTTAAGCTCGCTCATATAATCATTATATAAATTCATAAATCTCGTGTATTGTTGATTTTGATAAGAGTTTTTATCGCTATCTCGCCAATAGTACTCTTTGGTTGTTGTATCAAATACATTATTAAAGCCAAAATTTGTAGTATGCGGATAACTCGATAACTCTTCTAATCTATAACTCCCATCAACTCCTTGCTTAGCATAAGCAATCCCAAGCAATCCATTAAAAGCTCCCAAATTTGAATTTATATCTATCCAGCCATCTTCATCAGCTAGTTTTGAGAGCTCTTTTATATCATTCTCATTCATACTTTCATATCTTACTTCAGGCTTAAAAATAGAGTATGGATTATAATCTTTTAGCGATTGTAATGAGTTTTCATAAGCTTCTATTGTTCCATAATTATCTTTTCGTGCTTCAAGTTTTTTTATAGCATTACTTTTGCTATCTATAAAATCTTTTAAATCTATACTATCAACAACTTCACTAAGCTTTTTTATAATCTCATTTCCATCTTTATCATAAGCTCTTATTTTTAACTTATCAAAGTAATCATCATTTTTATCTACAAATCCATTTCCATCACTATCAAATCTAAAAAGCTGCGAATTTGAGCTAAAGCTTCCAACTCCTAATCTATCATTATCCCCAGCTAAATCTAAAAATAACTCCGCTTTACCAAATTTAGTATCAATTAAATTTGAGTTTGCGTAGGAGTTTAGGTAGTACTCTTGCGGGATTTTGCCATATCGATAATAATCATTATTAAAAAAATATCCACTTTCTGATATACCTTTTATATCTGACGCACCAAATGTTGAATGATAAAAAGCACCACCTAAAATACTCTTTGTTTGTCTAGCGATAAATTCATCTAATGCTTCTTCTTTGGTTTGTGTTTTTGTTCCAAATTTTTGGACTATATTTATGTCTCCGTAAGATCCTGCATAATAATCATAATACTCTATTTTTCTACCAAATCTATCAGTGTTTTCATCTTGTTTTATTTGCTCTGTTTGAGCGAAATTTACTTCTATTTTTGGCAATTTTTGATTAATTTGAATTTGAAATGTATTTGATGATAGTGAGCTAATATTCATTTTAAACCTTTCTTGCGTTGAGCTTTAGGCGAATTAATCGCCCAAAGTTAATTAATATGCCCTAATATCAGCAACTATAAGTTTGCCATTATTAAAATAAAAGATAAAATTATCTGCTGAAAAAAGAGCAGAAACTAAAAAATAATTGCTAAAGCAAACTTTTTCATAAAATCTCTTTTTATTTGAAATATAATCCATAAATCGGCGATAAGAAAAATAGCTTAATATATTTTGATTTATTTAGATACAATCCCTTGCGCTAAGGCTCAAAAATTAAGCAAATTTGGGGTATAATCCATATATTTAATCCAAATTTTAAGCCATAAAGGCTACAAATCTCAGCCTTTAAAGACGCTGAAGATAACACACTAATAAAGGGTTTAAATATGCTATTTGGCAAGATTGATTATCTAAATTTGCTTCCATTTCATGTATTTTTAAAGCGCTACCCACTAAGCAATCAAACTAAAAAATCTATTGAATTCAAAAAAGGCACCCCAGCAAAATTATGCGAAGATCTAAGCAAAAGGCGAATCGATGCCGCCATCATCTCAAGCATAGAGAGCAGAAATCCAAAATACACAAAACTAAATTTAGGAATATGCGCCAAAGGTGCGGTAAAATCAGTCTTAGTGCGTAAAAATAGCCCCAAAAAACTAGACCCCGCATCTAAGAGTTCAAATATGCTTGGTAAAATTTTGTCGCTTAATGGAGAGATAATAATAGGAGATGAAGCATTAAGACAATATATAAAAGATGGTGGGGATAAATTTTATGATATGGGTGAAATTTGGTATCAAAAAACGGGGTTACCTTTTGTTTTTGGGCTATTTTGCTGCAATAAAAATAAAAATTTGTATAAAAAAATTATTAATCAATTCTTAAAGCAAAAAATAAAGATACCAAAATACATACTCAATGAGTATTCAAAAAGTAGAAATATCCATCCAAATATGATTTTATGGTATCTAGAGCATATTAGTTATGGTATCAAAAACAGGGAAAAATTAGCCCTAAAAAAATTTATTTCACTAGCAAAAAAGCATAATTTTCACCCATAAAGTGAGTAAATTTGTAACAATATAACCAAAAATTATCCCAAATTTTTCTATATTAAGATTAAATTTAAGAAAAATTAAATATAATCCAACTACAAACATTTTTACAATAGGAGTTACAATGTCAGTACATGAGTATATCAACCAAACACTTGAAAATATCAAAAAGTCAAGTCCAGGTCAAACAACATTTTTACAAGCCGCTACAGAGGTTTTACATACTTTAGAACCACTTTTAGAAAAAGAGAAAAAGTATCTAGATCACAAAATCATAGATCGTATTGTAATGCCTGAAAGAACTACGATGTTTAGAGTGACTTATATGAATGACAAAAACGAACCTTGCTCACACTTCGGATATCGTGTAGAATTTAACTCTGCTCTTGGACCATATAAAGGTGGTTTGAGATTTCACCCATCAGTATGCCTTGATATCATCAAATTTTTAGGCTTTGAGCAAATCTTTAAAAACTCACTCACAGGCCTTAATATGGGCGGCGGTAAAGGCGGCGCAAATTTCGATCCAAAAGGCAAAAGCGATGGCGAGATTATGAGATTTTGTCAAGCTTTTATGAATGAATTATACAAATTAATCGGCGATGTAAAAGATGTTCCAGCTGGCGATATCGGCGTTGGTGGTCGTGAAATTGGCTATATGTTTGGTCAATATAAAAAACTAACAAATCGCTTTGATGGTGCTTTGACTGGTAAAGGACTAGACTGGGGTGGTAGCTTAGTAAGGGTAGAAGCTACTGGTTATGGCTCAGTATATTTCGCTCAAGAGATGCTTAAAAAACAAAATAGCAGCCTAGAAGGCAAAAAATGTTCAATAAGCGGTGCTGGCAATGTGGCTATATATACAGCTCAAAAACTATATCAACTTGGCGCACTTCCTATAACAGTTAGTGATTCAACTGGATTTATCTATGATAGCGAAGGTATCGATGTAGAGCTATTAAAACGCATTAAAGAGGTTGAGAGAAAAGGCCTTAGCGAGTACGCAGCGGCTAAACCAAGTGCAAAATTCACTCCAGTTAGCGAGTATAAAGCTGGTACAAATGGAATTTGGAGTGTTCCATGTGATGCTGCATTCCCAAGTGCTACACAAAATGAGCTAAATTTAGAAGATATCACAACTCTTTATAATAATGGTTGTAGATTGGTTTGTGAGGGTGCAAATATGCCTAGCACACTTGAGGCTATTGACTTTATGCTTAGCAAAAAAGATTTCTTATTTGGTCCTGCTAAGGCTGCAAATGCTGGCGGCGTGGCAACTAGTGGATTAGAAATGGCACAAAACGCAAGTATGCAAAAATGGACTTTCGATGAAGTAGATAGCAAACTTCACCGAATTATGACAAATATCTTTGAAGCTAGTTATGAAACTTCTGTTGAATTTGGCGTACCGGGCAACCTTGTTCTAGGAGCAAATATCGCAGGATTTAGAAAAGTCGCTGATGCGATGATCGATCAAGGATATGTATAACAACTCTAGCCGACAATGCGTCGGCTGAGCCATTATGTGGTTCAAAATTAAAAATCAAATAACCGAAGAAATTCAATCATCTAAAATCTGAATTTAAATAACAGAATTTTATTAATCTAAAAAATCACTTAATCTAAAATTATTTAGTTTGTTTAATCTAAAAAAATTGATTTGAATTTAATAATCTGAAATTTATTAACCAAAATTTGGTTAATCTAAATTTGCTTAGTCTAAAAAATTTAATAATCTAAATCTAAAAATTTAAACAATCACTCCACCACTCTTCTAGTAATCGTAGGGCTAAGTTTGACTAAAATATCATAATTAATAGTCCCAAAAAATTCCGCCCAAATATCAGCATTATCAAATACGCAGATTCTCTCACCCATATCTATAGAGCTAAAGCTATCCATAGACATCTTGCCTAAGATAGGTTTGCCATTAGCTAAATATAACTCGCCTTTGCCGTTATAACGAAGCAACCCATCGCCATAGCCAAGATCGTATGTAGCGATATTCATATCACTTGTAGCCGTAAATGTCCCGCCATAGCCCACGCTTTGACCGGTGTGAAGGACTCTAGAGCTTATGCGATCAGCATAGAGACTAAGCACCCTTTTTAGCCCTAAGCTATCATTAAATCCAAAATACCCAAATTGCGCCATTCCAGCACGGACATACTCATCGCCTATATCTGCACTTCTCTCAATTGCGGCTGAGTTGTGAGAGTGAAATATCAACTCACCTTTAAAAAGCTTTTTGATTTTGGTTTTGGCGGTATTGAAATTATCTTTTTGTACAAAGTAATCCCCACCATGCTCATCACTAGCTCTAAAATGAGTAAAGGCACCTTTTAAGATTAAATTTCGCTTTTTAATGATATTAATCGCTTCTTCAATTTCATCTATATTAATGCCATTTCTATGCATCAAAGTATCGATAGCAAGGTGAATTTGGGTTTTGGGTTTGATGAGTTCTAAGGCTCTAAGCTCATTAATAGCATAGATAAACTCACCGCTCTCATTGCCATTTGGTAGATGAGAAAGCACAATTATATGATCAAATAATTCTGATAGCTCTTTTGCTTCAAACTCACTCTTCACGCAAGCTATTTTAATCCCAAATTCACTAGCGATCTTACCCATCAAAAGCGCCCCATGCCCATAAGCATTGTCTTTTAATACAGCGATGATTCTATCTTTGGAGCCAATTTTGTTAGCTATTTGAGTTAGATTGTGAGTATAAGCACTCTTTGAGAGTAAAATCTCAGACATTAAAGCTCAAATCAAATTTTTTATAGATATGTGGTAGCATCTTTCTTATGGCATAATCATATGCGTAAAACTCTTTATATAGTGCTTTTAGACTTGGTTCATTACAAGCATCAAAGTCAAAAGCCGTGCTATTTCCCTTTTTAGGCACACTCGCATCCAAAACTTCAAAAAATCTCCCCCTAGCGGCCAAAAACTCTTCAATCTGTTTTTTTACTAGCTCTTTTTCATCCATATTTTACTCCTCTACTAAAATTTTCATCTTATTATCCGCTACTTCTACATATAGAGTTTTATCACCATTGAAGTTATATGAATCGGCTCTATATTTTTCGCTGAAATTTACACGATATATATTTTTATCATCTGTATTTGGATATGGAGTTATATTGAAGTTTTGGAATTCAATTATTTTGCTCTCATTTTTGCTAAAAACTCTCTTTTTCATCTGAGTAAATTCAGCCAACTTCATCCCATCAAAACGGCGAAAATCACTATGATAAAATCCTATATATCTATCCAAATCACTCTTAGTCCAAGCATCCTTCCACGCAAATAACTCAGCCAAAATCACCGCTATATCATCTCTATTGGATTTTGGTGCGCCCTTTTCGCTTATGATTACTATGGCTTTGTTGTTTTGGACGATATCTTCAAAATTTTCTAAAATATCATTTTTCATAGCCAAGCAACCTTTAGTCTCTAGCTCATTTTCTCTTACATCGCCCTCCATAGGATATCCGTGTATCCATATACCGCTGCCTGTTCTTTTGCGAAGTTTGTCATATAAATTTGGATAAGATAAGCTAAATGCCACTGGCCCATAATATGTAGTAGGCGGGGTAAATCTGCGTGTAATATCATATACGCCAACTGGGGTTTTCAAATCCCCTTCTAATAGCTTTTCACCCATTAATCCAGTAATCATCTCATTATTTTGAAGCTCTTTTATCTTGCCATTTTCATATTGGTTAATTGATATATTTTTAGCTGTTTTATCGGCTACTATAATTAACCTGCTTTTATCGTCGTGATAGCCATATCTTAAATCCTTATCTTTTAAGCTATCGCTCCAATATTTTGGGCTTTGTAAATTTTTTTCTATTTTGTCTTGGACGGCTTTTATACCACCTTTTAGATATAGATCTTCTAACTCACCACCAAATAAATAGATAGCTGTTAATAATAAAACTAGTAATTTTTTCACTATTTTAACCTTCAAGTAATTTAATATTTAAGTGCGAAATTATATCCAAATCGGTTGAAAATTAATTTAAATTCTTGTATAATTTTGAGCTTATTTCAATAACAAAGGATATTTTATGTTTAGATATATTCTAACCTCAGCGGCAGTTGCTATTAGCTTAAATGCCCAAATTCTAATCACCAAACAATATATCAAAGAGACCCCACCAAACGCCAAAAATAGCGCCGCTTTTATGAGTATCGAAAATCAAGATTCTAAAGATATTGAGCTAGTTTCAGCTAGTAGCAATGTAAGCAAAGTAAGCGAACTTCACACTCATATCACGCAAGATGGTATGAAACAGATGATCCAAATCCCAAGCATCAAAATCCCAGCCAACTCTAAGGTAGATTTAAAGCCAGGTGGATTACATATAATGTTAATTGGCTTAAATAAAGATATTAATAACCAAAATGTGGATCTAAATTTAACATTTAGCGATGGCAAAACTTATGAATTAAAAGCCATCCCAGTTAAAAAAGTCGTCCCTATCAAAATGCATTAATAATGGAGCCATTGCGTGTTTAACAATAAAAATATTCTCATCACAGGCGGAACTGGTAGCTTCGGTAAAAAATATACCAAAATTTTATTAGAAAACTATAAGCCAAATAAGATAATAATCTACTCAAGAGATGAGCTAAAACAATATGAAATGGCTCAAGAATTTAATAGCTCTATTATGCGTTATTTCATCGGCGATGTAAGAGATGAGAGTAGATTAAATACCGCTATGAATGGTGTGGATTTTGTTATCCACGCTGCTGCTATGAAGCATGTACCAATAGCTGAGTATAACCCAATGGAGTGTATCAAGACAAATATCCATGGCGCTCAAAATGTTATAAACGCCTCTATCAAAAATAGAGTAGAAAAGGTAATTGCTCTAAGCACAGATAAAGCGTGTAATCCAGTAAATTTATATGGTGCTACAAAGTTAGCTAGCGATAAGCTCTTTATCGCTGCTAATAATATCGTAGGCCTAGCGCCAACTAGATTTAGTGTTGTAAGATATGGAAATGTAGTTGGGTCTAGGGGCTCGGTCGTTCCATTATTTAAAAAACTCATAGAAAATGGCGCTAAGGAGCTACCTATCACAGATGAGAGAATGACTCGATTTTGGATTACGCTTGAAGATGGGGTTAAATTTGTCCTTAAAAATTTCGAAAGAATGCAAGGCGGAGAGCTATTTATACCTAAAATTCCATCTATGAAAATCACAGATTTAGCTGCTACTTTGGCACCGAATTTACCTACTAAAATAATTGGTATTAGACCAGGTGAGAAGCTACATGAGATTATGATAAGTGCCGATGATGCCCTACATAGCTTGGAATTTAGCGATCATTATGTTATTATGCCATCTATCAAATTTTATGATAAACAGGCTGATTTTGCTATTAATAAGCTTGGAGAAAAGGGCTATAGCGTTGGTAGCGAATTTGAGTATCGCTCTGATAATAACACCCAATGGCTAGATGAAAAATCGCTAAAAGATATGATAGAGAGGATTTAACTATCCTCTTTTACAAAACTCTGCGATAAAAAACGCTATAGTCGCTACTGCTATTATCGCCGCACCGCTAGTAAGGTCAAAATAGCAGCTAAGTATCAATCCGCATAAGATAAAAATCGCCGATAAAATCGCCGATAAAACCATCATTATAGCCAAATTTGGGCTAAATTTCTCTGCGATATAAGGCGGAATACTAAGCAAAGCAATCACCAAAATAAGCCCCACAACACTAATAGTACTAACCACACAAAGTGCGATAAGCAGACTCATCAAATAATATAAAAACCCTACATTAATCCCACGCAATTTAGCAAATTCACTATCAAAGCAAAAAGCACAAATTTGAGTATAAAACAATAAAGCAAATAAGACAAAAACAGTATCCAAAACACTCATAAATATCAGATCTTCTGTGCTAACAGCCAAAATAGAACCAAAAAGATAGCTCATCAAATCAGCATTATATCCAGGGCTAAGATCGACAAAAATTATCCCAACAGACATCCCAAATGCCCAGATCGCACCTATTATACTATCTATCCTATCACGATTTTTGCTACTTATAAAGGCTATTAAAAGCCCTATCGCCACAGCAAATCCAGCCGCACCAAACAGAGCCGAAAAACCAAAATAAAAGGCAATTCCTATCCCACCATAAGCCCCATGAGCTACGCCACCAGCGATAAAAGTCATCTTATTTATCACAATTAATGAGCCAATCACCCCACAAGCTATACTAACCAAAATCCCAGCCAAAATAGCATTTTGCATAAAGCTAAAGCTTAAAATCTCCAACTCTCACCCCTTATGCTTATCGCAACCACAGCTATTAAGCGCCAACTCAACATCGCAAAAATGCGTATGATCCTTGCTAAGATGGCTTATAAAATCTCTATTATCTAAATTTGAAATATCATGAAGCACCACACTACCATTACTCACATAAGCGACCTTAGAGGCAAAATTAATAGCCATATTTATATCGTGGCTAATGGCAATTACTCCTACATTTGATTGGTTTATCTCTTTTAATACAGAATAAATTTGAGCTTGGCCTTGCGTATCGATACTGGCCGTTGGCTCATCTAGCATTAAGATCCTAGCCCCGCTTACTAAGGCTCTTGCTATATATACTCTTTGCCTTTGGCCGCCACTAAGTGCCCCAATCCCCCTAGAGCTAAACTCTCTCATACCGACCATTTCCAAAGCCTGCATAGCCATATTTTTATCAGCTTTTGAGTAGAATTTAAATAGCCCACCACGAAGCCGCCCCATCAACACCACCTCCAAAACACTCATAGGAAAGGTTTTATTAACCGGAATGTATTGCGGGACATAGCCTATTAGCTCTTTTGAGAACTTAGGAGATTTAGAGTCTATACTAACCTTACCAGATTTAGGCTCTAAAATGCCAAGCATTAAACGCAAAAGCGTGCTTTTACCGCCACCATTTGGCCCAATAATTGCTAGAAAATCTTTGCTATCATAGCTGAAATTTAAATTCTCAAATATATAGCCATCATCATAGCCAAAACTTAAGTTTTCAATCTGAATTTTCATAATGAACTTTTGAAGATATCAGCAATTTTATACATATTTTCTAGCCACTCTTTTGATAGTGGATCAATCTCGATTAGCTTTGCGCCTGTCTGCTTAGCTATAAGCTCGGCTGATTTTTTGCTAAATCCTGGTGAGATGAAAATAACTTTGATATTCTCATCCTTAGCTCTTTTAATCAATCTAGCCAAAGCAGCTGGTTTAGGCTCTTTACCACCTGATTCTATCGCTATTTGAGTTAGATCATATCGCTTAGCAAAATATCCCCACGAAGGGTGAAAAACCATAAATTTTCTATTTTTTAAATCTTTTAAACTATCTTTTATATAGCTATCTAATTTATCAATTTCTTGATTGAATTTATCCAAATTTTGGCTATAAATTTGAGAATTTTGCGGATACTCATCGCTTAATGCTTGGGCTATTATCTTGGCTTGGTCTTTTACCAGTATAGGATCTAGCCAAATGTGAGTATCAAACTCTTCGTGATCATGATTATCGTGGCCATCGTGATCGCCGTGATGCTCTTCATCTTCGTGATCGTGGCCATCGTGATTATCGTGGTCTTGTGGCGTATGAGCATTGGCTTGAGTGTTTATAATCTTTAAATTTGGATATGCTTTGCTAAATTTAGGTAGCCAAACCCCTTCATACTCGATCCCAACAGCAAAGAATAGATCGCTAAATTCTAGCTTTTTCATATCACTTACCTTTGGCTCAAATGAGTGCGGATCGGCGTTTGCCTTGACTATGGTGGTGATCTCTACGCTATTAGAGCCTATTTGCTCGATAAAATACTCAACAGGCAAGATAGTAGCGCTCACTACGGGTTTGGCGTTTAATATAGCTAATAAAAATGCCAAAATCAAACCTAATCTCATCATATTTTCTCCTTAAAAATTTGGGAGTAAAATTATATCTGATTTGACTTAAATTTATTTAAAGCAAAAATTGATAAAATTTAGCAAACAATCCCAAGGTAATTATATGCGTGAAATTTGGAATAAAAAGTCCAAAACATATCCTAAATTTAGCCCCATTATGCGTCCATTTGAGGCGGAATTTTTCGCTTTTTTGGATGAGTGTGGGGTTAGCTTTGCTGATAAAAGCGTAATTGATATAGGTGCTGGAACTGGTGTATATAGCTTACATTTAGCCAAAATGAGTAAGAGCGTTTTGGCCTTAGATATCAGTGATTCTATGCTTGAGATTTTAAGTTTAAGCGCCAAAGAACACAATATAACCAACATACAAACCGCAAATAACCAAATAACCGATATCAAAGATCGCAAATTTGATATAGCATTTTTGACTATGTCGCCCGCACTTAGGAGCGATGAGGATTTTGAGATATTTTATAACCTTGCTAGTAAGCATATATATATGAATTGGCTCAAGCCTAGAAAATCAAATTTATTAGAGCTTTTTAATAGTAATTCCAATAGACCCGATATGTCAGCACCTATAGCTAAGCTTGAAGAGTTTCTAAAAACCAAAAATATCAAATTCAAATCCAAAATTATAAATGAGAATAGAACTGCCACAAGAAGCTTAGATGATATGGTAGAGAATTTGGCCTGGCATTTAGAGATTAGCGGCCAAAACTACACAAAAGATGAGATAAAAAACAAGATAATAAACCTAGCAAAAGGTGATGAGATCAGTGAGAGCATCGCCACTTGCGTGAAAGTTATAGTATTTTGATGATGAATTTTTTAAAAATTATAATGCTGTTTTTTGCATTTGCGTATCTATATTTTATTATAGAAACTGGTAGAGTCCTGCTAAAAGCAGATGAAAGACTATATGATTTTTATGAGCTTAAAAGATTAAATAAAGAGCTATTTTTACAAATTGACCTTCAAAATATCCACACAACAATGGATAAAAGCGAAGATAGCATAGATAAAATCAATATTCTATTAGACAAAATAAACTCAAATTTTGCAAGCAAAAAGCTATTTTATAAGATTGATAATCTTTTGCTTTTAGAGAATTTAAATACCAAAATCAAAAGTCAAATAGATATAATCCGCAACTACTACATACTTCGCCAAGATATATCCAAAAATTTAGTTGAGCTAAACAAAAATCTTTCCAATACCACAGATATAAAAGAGATGAGCAAGGCGTATGCGTTGCTGATGAATTCAAGATTTTTAAATGATTTTGATAGAGATAAATTTGATCTATATTTAACTGATTTAATCGGCAAAAAGCAATCAGAGTTTGACTATCACTTTTTATCCATGATACAAAGCGTCAATGATAGCCTAATCTCAATCCCAAATTTACAAATCCAAAACTACAATCTACATATAGAGCGTCAAATTCAAGATCTTTTAAATAGCTCTATTAAGAATTTTAACTCAGCTATATACGCCATCATCATTAGCTCGGCATTTTTGCTGATGATAGTTATATTTATAGTAGGTAGAAATAGCACCCTAACTTCTTTATATAAAGCTAGCAAACTCAAGCTCAAACAGCTAAAATATCTAATAGATAGCAATCCTAATCAAATAATAATCCTAGACAAATTTGGCAAAATTTCTAGCGTCAATGACTCATTTACCCACGCTACAAATATTAAACCACACAAAATAATAGGCAAAGAGCTAAGTGCCCTAAATATGAATATGCAAGGTATCGATATCTTCGATGATGTCAGCCAAACCAAAGAGGTTCAATCATATAATGAATTTGTAAGCAAATCAAACGATGGAGTATTGATCTATGAAAATATAGTAGCCATCCCAATGCTCGATGAATTCAACGATATAAATGGCGCTTTAATCTTAAAACGAGATATAACCAAAGAAAGACTCATAAGAAAAGAGCTAAATTTCAAAAACTCCCAACTCCAAGAGAGCTCAAATATAGATAATCTCACAGGATTAAGAAACCTTAGTGCGCTAAATGACGCTATCAAAAATAATCAAAATGGTGTATTGATATATCTTATGATTGCAAATTTTGCGAATTTGAGATTTTTTTATCGGTCTGATATGATAGATAAGATATTTATAGCTATAGCAAATTCCATCAAATTAGCTATAAAAACCTATAGAATCGACGCATCAGCATATAGAATGCAACTTGATGAGTTTTGTATCTGGTATAAAGGCGATAATATCAAAAAAGATATAAAATATCTTTTAGAATATTTCAAATCCAAAAATATCACCATCCAAACAGAAGATGGATTTGAAGTCTTACCAAATATATCAATCACCATAGGCATTAGCTCCAATAGCGATAAACCAAGCTTAAATAGATTAACCCAAGGGATATTAGCAGCTCAAGAAGCCAAAGAAAAAGAGCTAGATTTTAGCTTTTATAACCATGATAATATAATAGAAAAAAGCTACCAAAAAAACGCCACCGTAACAAGGCTAATCCAATACGCCTTAAATGAAAATAGAGTAATTGTCGAATGTCAAGGGATATTTGATATTAGATCCTCTAAGCCTACAATCAGCTCTTATGAGGTCTTAATCCGTATCCTAGATCAACAAAACCAAATTCACTATCCTAATGAATTTTTAAGCGTAGCTAAGCTAACTTCGCTATATCTAGCACTTACTAAGCAAGTTATTAATAGAGTTTTTGAGCTTTTAGAGAGATTTGGGGATCAAAAGAGATTTTCTATCAATCTCTCAAGCGTAGATATGCTAAATGAACCGGTCAAAAATCTCTTTTTACACAAACTAAGCCTATGCTCAAACCCAACAAACCTAACTATAGAAATTCTAGAAAGCGAAGGCGTAGATGACTATGATGCGATAAATCCATTTATCCAAGAGATTAAAAATTATGGTTGTAAGCTTAGTCTTGATGACTTTGGTAGTGGGTATTCTAACTACTATAGAATGCTTGAATTAAATATAGATTATATCAAAATAGATGGCTCCATCATATCCAAATTACCATTTGACAAAAATGCTCAAAGCGTTGTCATGACTATTGTAGAATTTGCCAAACGACAAGGCTATGAGACTGTGGCTGAGTTTGTCTCTACTCCACAAATTTTAGAGATTGTCAAAAATCTAGGCATAGACTATGCGCAAGGCTATCTATTAGCTAGGCCGGTATTGCCAAATAATATAGAATAATAGGAGCAAATTTGCATCACAATATAATAAATGGCGCAGTTAAATTCATGGAAGAAAACTTCATAGAGCACAAAGAGCTATTTGAACATCTAAGCAAAAAACAAGCGCCACACACGCTATTTATCGGTTGTTCTGATTCTAGAGTTGTCCCAAATTTGATTACCAATACCTTGCCAGGTGAGCTATTTGTCGTGCGAAATATCGCAAATATAGTCCCGCATTATAGATTAGTAGATGAATTTTTGGCTACAACGGCTGCTATTGAGTATGCGATACATACTCTAGGGATTAAAAATATCATAGTTTGCGGACATAGCAACTGCGGTGGCTGTGAGGCACTATATCAAAGCGATGATAAACTAGCTAATACCCCAGTTGTCAAAAAGTGGCTTATGATAATTGAAAATATCAAAACTGAAGTTTTAAAAGACAAAGATATCACACCAGCCAAAAGAGCTTGGGTAACTGAAAGGCTAAATATCATTAACTCACTTCAAAATATCATGACCTTCCCAGGCGTAATAGACAAACTCAAAGCCAAAGAGCTAAAGCTATATGGCTGGCACTACATTATAGAAACAGGAGAATTATACAACTATGATGACACTACAAAAAGCTTTAAATTATTAGAAAAAAGCATCAACTATGAAGAAATTTACTCTCAAATTTTTACTGATTTTTAATCTATT
The DNA here is from genome assembly GCF_002139935.1 of Campylobacter lanienae NCTC 13004. Classification (NCBI taxonomy): domain Bacteria; kingdom Pseudomonadati; phylum Campylobacterota; class Epsilonproteobacteria; order Campylobacterales; family Campylobacteraceae; genus Campylobacter; species Campylobacter lanienae. The sequence continues at coordinate 1,384,689 of NZ_CP015578.1, forward strand.
TTGTAATATCTTATTATCAAATGAGCTAATTAGCGTAAGTGATAAAATCATATCGCTAAATTCTCAATTAACCATAATAAAAGAGCAAAATGCTAGCATTAATGATGAGATATCCATTCTACAAAAAGAAAAAGATAGCCTTATCAAGAGCCTACCAGCACTTATAACTAGCAGTAGCGACTTCAATCAAACGCAGATAAACTCATACATAAAAGTACTAAATAAAGAGCTTAGAAAATATCAGCCTAGCTCTAATCACTATATCAAAACTCAAATAAATTTAGCATCTATAAATTTAGACAAAATTTACTACCTAACTCTATCTCAAATTTCAACAGCCTTCAAAGACTACGACCAAACCCCAGATGAAGCCTTGATAGATGCTATAACTCAAATTCAAATCTCAAACTACCAAGAGATAAAAGCCCTAAGCCAAGACCAAACTCAAATTTATAAAGATGATATAGACGCCTTAGAGCTAAAAAGGCAAACTTATAGCGAAATTCTCAACTATTTAAAGGATAACTCTGAACTATTTGATAGCAATTTTGTACTAACTAGCCTAAATTTACAAAGCGTAATTGACAAGATAAACTCATCTCTAAACCTCAACTCAAATTCTATAAATATCGGCAAAATAGTGATTATAATCTTAGTTTGTATATTTTTTATCTTAATACCAAGACTAACCTCACTTTTGCTTTATAGGATATTTATCACCATCTTATCACGCTATCAAAATACACAAAATCAATTTAAAGAGCAGTTTGTAGCTGCTATCAGGCTACCGGTATTTACATTTTTTATTATTTATGCTTTAAATTTATCTTTGATAATTGCCTATTATCCTTCCACCATAAATATAGAGATAAAAAACTACTTCGATATCGCTTATAGCGTGGTTATAGCGTGGTTTGTGATAGGCGCCCTTGATGGATATGGCATAATGCTATTATCCAAAATCGCCCAAAAATCAGGCCGAAAAGAGGTGATAAATCTTATAATTAAAGTCCTATATTTCATCGTTATTCTCATTACAATTTTGGTAATTTTAAGCAAAATTGGCTTTGATATCAGCACCATTATCGCCTCCCTTGGTATCGGCGGATTAGCCGTAGCATTAGCAACAAAGGATATTATAGCCAACTTTTTTGCTTCGATTTTACTGCTTTTTGATAGCTCATTTAGTCAAGGCGATTGGATAGTTTGTGCTGGGATAGAAGGTACCGTAGTAGAAGTCGGACTTAGAAAAACCACTATTAGGACTTTTGATAATGCCTTGGTATTTGTACCAAATTCAAAAATCATGAGCGAAAATATCAAAAACTGGAATCGCCGCAAAGTCGGCCGCCAAATCAAAATGCAAGTCGGCCTAAGCTACACTACAAGCAAAGAGAGTATCCAAAATTGTATAAATGATATAAAACAGATGCTTTTAAATCACCCTGGCATCGCTAAAAGCGGTATAGATAGTGCCCTAAATAGCAATGACGCACGGATAAAATATCGCCAAAGTATGGTTTCAGTCGATGACCTAGATGGATATAAGAGCAATCTTTTTGTAGTGCTTGATGAGTTTGGCGATAACTCTATAAATATCTTGATATATTGCTTTAGCAAAAGCGTGATTTGGGGCGAGTATTTAGCTACCAAAGAGGATGTAATGCTAAAAATAATAGAGATAGTAGAGCGATATGATGATGCGAGTTTCGCTTTCCCTAGCAGAAGTCTATATATAGAATCCATACCAAAAATTCAAATCTACAAAGGAGAAAAAAGTGTCTAAAATATATGATGATGACTTAGATGAAGATCTAGATTATAATGATTATGATGACTACGATGATGGCTACAAAGATAGCCATCGTAGCTACAACTATGATGAAAACGACTACTCATACGATGATGAAGATGAAGAGGATAGCTACGATATGGATTAGGCTATTTGATTAAACTAGAAATAGCCTTAAAGCTTGGATGGCTAGCACTTTGAAGTAACTCAAAGGCTACCATTTCAGCTGATTTTACCTTTGCTTCTTTTAAATTTAAATAGGCTAAGGCTTTATTTTGCGGATCTCTACTACCCACGCACTCATCAATGAGCGTTACATTAAAGCCATTTTGGATAAGATCCAAAGCCGTTTGATATACACAAATATGAGCTTCTACGCCGATTAAAATCACGCTTTTAAACCCTAAAATTTCATCTTTTATAGCGTTAAATGCTGAAAATTCTAGTTTCTCAAATACCTTAGAGTTTATCAAATTTAGTATCTGCTCATCGGTATCGCCAAGACCCTTTTTATACTGCTCGGTAGCGATTATTTTTAACCCTAGCTCGTTAGCAATTTTTAAGAATTTAACGCTATTAGCCACCAAATTCTCATCACTCATCACTCTTAAAAGCTTAGTTTGCATATCTATAACTACAACCACACTATCCATAATCTCTCCTTATAAATCTATATCGATCCCTACAGGGCAATGGTCGCTACCATCGATGCTACCTAGTATAAAAGCGTCTTTTAGCTTATCTTTCAAATTTGAACTAATGAAAAAATAATCAATCCGCCAACCAATATTTTTAGCCCGTGCATTGAATCTATAACTCCACCAAGAATATGCATCTTTTACATCGCCATTTATAAACCTAAAACTATCTATAAATCCACTTTCAACAACCCTATCTATCCACTCCCTTTCACAAGGCAAAAATCCACTTGTTTTAGCATTAGCCTTTGGATTTTTTAGATCAATTTCTTTATGAGCGGTATTTACATCACCGCAAAATATCACCCCTTTGCCCTCACTAACCAAAGCATTGATATAAGCTAGAAATTTATCATAAAAATCCATCTTATACCCTAGTCTCTCATCACCTTGCTGACCATTTGGGAAATATATATTAAAAAGATGGATATTATCAAATCTATGCTCCAAAACTCTACCCTCATCATCATCAAAAAACTGCGATTTTAGATTTTGTGTTTTTAAATTTGATAAGCTCATCACACCCGAATACCCCGCTCTTTTAGCTGAATTTACAGAGATATTCTCAAATCCTAGATTATAAATTTCAGCTGGGATTTTATCCTCGCTTGCCTTTATCTCCTGTAAAGCTAAAAAATCTGGCCTATACTCACCAAGCCACGAAAATCCATCTTTATTTACAACAGCCCTAAGCCCATTGACATTCCACGAAATCAATCTCAAATTTAATCCTTTTTTAATCTCATTATAATTCAAATTTTAAAATATTTTTTAAAATTTACAATTATTAACCATATCTTTATCATTAAATTACTAATTAGTTTTATAATTCACACCTTTTAATCTTAATCAAAGGAAATTATAGTGACTTCAAACAAATTTATCCTATATTTTGCCCTATTTATCACAGCATTAAATTATAATTTTTTTGCTTTTGGGTTTGAAAATTTAAATTTCTCTGAAAATATCTCTACTTTATTAACCTTACCGATACTATTTTACTCGTTAATAGTATTTGTATTTGGCTTAATATTTTTGCCCTATATCACAAAAGCTTTAGCAATATTTTTAACCATCGTTGGCGTTGTTGGAGCCTATTTTATGAATGCCTACTCGGTAATCATCGATAGCGAAATGATAAGAAACGCCCTTCAAACAGACGCCAAAGAGGTTCAAGATCTATTAAATTTAAATATGATATTTTGGATATTTTTAGCCATTGTGGCTGTATTTTTGATAATAAAAGTCAAAATAACCAAAACCAATATCCCAACAGCCTTAAAAAATCGCACCATACTCATAATCTCTTCATTAGTAGTTTTTGGCTCTCTTTTTGGTATTTTAAGCAAAGATTATATCCCATTTTTTAGAAATTACAATCAAATAAGATTTTACACAACCCCATTTTATCCACTATACTCAAGCTACAAATATATAAAATCTCTATCACCAAAGGCTGAATTTAATCCAATTGGCCTTGATGCTAAACAGACAAAAGAGACAAAAAAGCTATTTGTCTTTGTAGCTGGTGAGACTGCTAGGGCAGCCAACTACTCACTAAATGGATATGATAAATACGATACAAATCCATACTCAAAAGAAAATGGCCTTTTAAGCTTTTCTGAGTTTAGATCATGCGGGACCTCGACTGCCATAAGCTTGCCTTGTATGTTTTCGAATTTAAATAGAGATAATTTCTCCGCTGATATAGCCCAAAATAGCGGAAATTTACTAGATGTCTTAGAGACTGCTGGGATAAAAGTAAGCTGGATAGGAAATAACTCTGGATATTGCAAAGGCGTCTGCGCTCGCTTAAAAGATACCAAAAATTTTGGCGGCGATAGCTATGATGGCGTTATGCTTGAAGAGATACAAAATAGAATTCAAAATGCCAAAGAGAGTAGCTTTATAGTAATCCATCTCCAAGGTAGCCACGGACCTACATATTTCAAAAGATATCCAAAAGAATTTGCTAAATTCAGCCCGACTTGCGATACCGCTACGCTTAAAAACTGCACCTATGAAGAGATAGTAAATACCTATGATAACACAATTTTATACACAGATTATATAGTCAATCAAATAGTAGATATGCTAGAACAAAGCGATATGCAAACCGGATTATTCTATGTTAGCGACCATGGCGAGAGCCTTGGAGAAAATGGCATTTACCTTCATGGCGCCCCATATTTCTTAGCACCAGATTTTCAAACCAAAGTCCCCGCACTACTATGGCTAAAAGATCAAAATCAGCTAGAGAGCTTAAAAATATTAAAAGATAATAGCTTTTCGCATGATAATATTTTTCACACTATGCTAGGATTTTTTGATATCCAAACAAGCGAATATAATCCAAACTTAGATATAATGTATAAAAAAGATTAATGGAGATAAATTTGGATAATATAGCTCTATATAAAAGTGTTATTTGTATGATTTTAGGGGATAAAAAATCAGAAATTATAGAGTTTATCATAGATAATTTAGATGATGATAAGAGATTTAAATACACTATAAAAGAGCTATGCGCTACGCTAAATATCAGCAAACCAACGGCCATTGATACCATAAATTTACTAACCCAAAAAAGGGTTATAAAAAAGATCAAAAATGGCCTATATCAACTAAGCATCTAAATCAAAAATATGAGATAACAAAATCTTAAATCCGATAATTATAAGGATAACACCACCCAAGATAAACGCCTTTTTCTCCAAAGTTTCACCAAGATACTTGCCGATATATGCAGCCCCAACGCAAATCCCAAAGCACACTAGTCCAACTATAATCGAATTAAACAATACACTACCACCACTAAATCCAAGCGTCACACCTACAGCCAACGCATCAATACTAGTAGCTATAGCACCGATAATTAACAGTTTTAAGCTCAAATCCATACTACACTCTAGATTAGCCCTAGACTCTCTAATCATCTTAATACCCAAAAATACTAAGATAAAAAACGCTATATAGTGATCTACAAATTCCACATAACTTACAAATTTAAAACCCAAAAAATAACCAATAAGCAATAAAAAAGCTTGAAAAAATCCATATATAAAGGCAATTTTACTAATTTTAAATAAATTCAAATTCCCACACTTAGCACCATTCGCAATACTAAGCGCCGCACTATCCATAGAAAGAGCAATCGCTAAAAGTATAATCTCCATCATAACCCAGCATTAGCTATAGCATTTGCTTGATAATCAGCTATCAATGGATCGATAATCTCATCAAACAATCCACCCGCCATAATCGCATCAAGCCTATATAGAGTCAAATTTATCCTATGATCGCTAATCCTATTTTGTGGATAGTTATAGGTGCGAATTCTCCCACTTCTATCGCCGGTGCCCACCTGCTCTTTGCGCTCTTGGCTTTGAGCTGCTAGACGCTCCTTTTCTTGCATCTCATATAATCTAGCTTTCAAAACCTTCATCGCCGCTTCTTTATTTTTATGTTGGCTTTTGCCATCTTGATTGACGACTACTAAGCCTGTTGGCTTATGCGTGATTCTCACAGCTGAATCGGTGGTATTTACACTCTGACCACCATGGCCGCTACTACGCATAACATCGATATGAAGATCGTTTTCATTAATTATAATCTCGCTATCTTGGACTTCAGGCATAATCGCCACAGTGATAGCCGATGTATGGACTCTGCCTTGGCTTTCAGTTTCTGGCACACGCTGAACTCTATGAGTACCACCCTCAAATTTCAGCCTTGAATATGCCCCCTCGCCTTTAATAAGCAAGATAATCTCTTTAAATCCACCAGCACTTCCCTCGCTAGAGCTTACAATTTCGAATTTATAGCCCCTTTGCTCCGTATAACGCATATAGGCATTTGCCAAATCCCCAACAAACAAAGCCGCCTCATCGCCACCCGTGCCAGCTCTAAGCTCTAAAAATATATTTTTATCATCATTTGGATCTTTTGGGATAAGTAGAATTCTAATCTCATTTTCTAATCTCTCAAGCGCTGGCTCAAGCGTTTTAAGCTCATCTTTAGCCAACTCACCTAGCTCTGGATCGCCTAATAATTCACGATTCTCTTCGATACTTGATAAGATACTAAGATACCTATCACTAGCCTCTTTAATCGGTTCTAAATTTCGCTGTTCTTTTGAGAGTTTAGTCATGCGATCTATATCGCTGATGACTGCTGGATCGCTTAGTAAATTCTCTATTTCACTAAAGCGATCTATAAATGGACGGAGTTTTTGTGCGAGCATAAACTAGCTTAGGCAGCTAATGTATTTACTAATTTTGCTAAGCGGCTAACTTTTCTAGAAGCGGTTTGTTTTTTCAAAAAGCCTTTGCTTACAAAGCTATGGAAGCTTTTATTAACATCTTTTAACGCCACTAAAGCCGCTTCTTTATCGTTATTAGCTACTGCAACTCTTACCGCTTTTGTTAAATTTTTAAGTCTTGTGCGGTAAAATCTATTTCTTTCTGTTCTTTTGATAGTTTGTCTTGCTCTTTTTTCAGCAGATTTATGATTTGCCATAAGATACCTTTTTCAAATATTTTAGCCTGAAATTATACCAAAATATTATTAATTATAACTGAATTTAAGTATCTTTTAATTTAATTAAATTTAATAACATTTTAATAGTTTAATATTTTTAGGTAAAATGCGTTTTAAATTCACAATAATGAGGATAGAATGAAGCTATTTGGTACTGATGGAGTAAGAGGCCTAGCTGGTCAAAAGCTAGACGCCATGACCGCTATGCGCCTAGCGATGGCAGCTGGGATATACTTTAGAGCGCACTCTAAAACAAACAAAATTTTAGTTGGCAAAGATACTAGAAAAAGTGGCTATATGATCGAAACCGCCATAGTCGCCGGCCTTACAGCCGTTGGCTATGATGTAGTCCAAATAGGCCCAATGCCAACCCCCGCAATCGCATTTTTAACCGAAGATATGCGTTGTGACGCTGGTATAATGATAAGTGCTAGCCATAATCCATTTTATGATAATGGAATTAAATTTTTTGATGCTAGTGGAAATAAACTAGATGAAAAGGATGAAAAAGATATCGAAGAGATATATTTTGATTCAAATTTGATAGAACACAATCAAAAAACAGGCCTAGATATCGGTAGCGCCAAAAGAATCGATGATGTCATAGGTCGCTATATCGTCCATATCAAAAATTCATTCCCAAAAGAGCTTACTTTAAAAGGCCTAAGAGTTGTCTTAGATGTAGCCAATGGCGCTGCCTATAAAGTCGCACCTACGGTATTTAGCGAGTTAGGCGCCGAGATAATAGTCCTAAATGACAATCCAAACGGCTCTAATATCAATGAAAATTGCGGAGCCTTACACCCCGAAAAATTAGCAATGGAAGTCAAAAAATTAAGAGCCGATATCGGATTTGCCTTTGATGGCGATGCTGATAGACTTGTGGTTGTAGATGATAAGGCAAATGTCGTCGATGGCGATGCTTTGCTAGGAATTTTAGCTACTTATTTAGATGAAAACAATATGCTATCTAAAAAAGAGATTGTCTCAACCATCATGAGCAACGCCGCCTTAGATGACTATCTAAGCAGACGCAAAATCACCCTTAAACGCTCAAATGTCGGCGATAAATATGTCTTAAAATTGATGAAAGAAAATGGGATAAATTTCGGCGGCGAACAGAGTGGCCACATTATATTTAGCGATTTTTCAAAGACTGGCGATGGCCTTGTATCAGCACTTCAAGTTAGTGCTTGTATCTTAAAAAGCGGTAAAAAAGCTAGTGAAATATTTGGCAAGGTCAAACCATATCCCCAAAAATTGCTAAATTTAAAAATCTCACATAAACGCCCATTAGATGAGATAAAAGGTATAAAAGATCTAGAAAATGAGCTTGATAAGCTTCATATTCGCTCACTCTTTCGCTACTCTGGGACAGAGAATTTGATTAGACTGCTTCTTGAAGGCAAAGATGAATACCTAGTCAATAAAAAGATGGAAGAGGTAGAAAAATTCTTTATAAAAGCTTTAAATGAGTAGGGTAATTTTACGATTTTTAGGCTATTTTGCCTTCGTTTTTGCCATTGATCAGCTTATAAAATGGCTATTTTTACATGGATTTAGATACCATAGTAGCGTTATTGATTTGGTACTTGTCTATAATAAAGGTGTGGCCTTTTCTATGTTCTCTTTTTTGGGGGCGAATTTAAAGTATATCCAACTAGCCTTAATCGCCCTTTTATTAGGATATCTACTAGGCCAAAAAGAGCTTTTGAGATCACACACTGCTGGCATCGCTCTCATTTTAGGTGGTGGATGCTCTAATATTTTTGATAGATTTATCCATCCTGGAGTTGTGGATTATATATTTTGGCATAAGTGGTTTGAATTTGCTGTCTTCAACTTCGCTGATATTATGATAAATTTAGGCGTAGCAATCATCCTAATCCAAACTATAATATTAAAGAAAAAGGCTTAAATGGGTCGCAATGTCTATATAGCATATTTGCTCTGGTTTTTCCTATCTGCTTTTAGCGGACATAGAATTTATTGTGGTAAGCTTTTTAGCGGATTTTTACAACTTGGGTTATTTTGGCTTGGTAGCGCTACGGCGGTATTTTTAATCGGATATATATTTTTGGCTATTTGGCTTGTGTGGTGGCTCATTGATGCCTTTTTGATCCATCGCTGGATAGCTAGAATCAATGATATAGAATCCCTAGAGCGTGGCATTGGCTATGGCAAAAAACTAGAAAATATAGAAAAATTATATCAATTATACAAAAGTGGCGCCATAAGCTACGAAGAGTATCAAAACAGAAAAGATATGATTTTAAAAAATATTTAAATTTATTTATAAATCATATGCTAGACTTCCAAAAATTTTTAAGGAGAAAATATGGAATTCCAAACCTACTTATGGATCAAATGGCTACACTACGCCGCCTTTATATCGTGGATGGCTATGCTTTTTTACCTGCCAAGACTATTTGTCTATCACGCCGAGCATATCGCCGATAAAGGCTTTTGCGATGTGGTAAAAATCCAAGAATCAAAGCTATTTCATGGTATCGGCTGGATAGCGATGATACTCACCATCTCTTCTGGACTATTTATCTTACTTAGCGCCAAACCCGAATTAATCAAGCAAGGCTATTTCCATATAAAACTGCTTTGCGCTGTGCTTTTGGTGCTATATCATTTTAGCCTTGGCTATTTTTTAAAGCAATTTAAAGAAAATCGCTGTCAAAAAAGCGGAAAATTCTTTAGATTTTATAATGAAATTCCAACAATCATAATGTTTGTTATACTTTATGCGATGGTAGTCAAAGCAAATTTAGTATAAATTTCAAATTCAAGCCTAAATTTTATACAAATTTAAGGCTTGAATTTGTATAATCACAATCTTTTTAACCAAAGGTTCTATAGCTCAGTTGGTAGAGCATCACCTTGACATGGTGGGGGTCACAGGTTCAAGTCCTGTTAGAGCCACCATAATCCTTTGTGCCTCGGTAGCTCAGCTGGTTAGAGCGCTGGTCTCATAAGCCGGAGGTCGGGAGTTCAAGTCTCCCCCTAGGCACCAATCCCCCATTTCAATACTTTTCTTAAACTTTCACAAATCACCAAAAAAGCCATAAAAATCGGTTTTTAGAATTAATTTAAGCTTTCATCTGATACCATTTCATTTCAGTTATTTTCACCCCAAAGGATACCCACGCAAACCTTAAAAAAACTCATCAAACAACGATATAACCGCTATTTAATCAAAATCATAAATTTAATTTTAATTTCTTGATGCGTATTTGCTCGTTTTGGCGATAGTAGCAAAATTACGCTATAATTTAGATGATTTACGGAAAGCGACATCTATGATTTTATCACTATTTAAGCATTTTTTAGTATAATGCTACCTTGATTTCGGGGGGGATACTTTTCCCCCATTTTCTTTTAGCTCAACTCCTTATCAAAACTTTGTAAAATATCATCTAAATATTGAATAATCATATTTGGCTTAATATTAAAATAATAAAATTTCTCTTTGCTAAAATCCACCCTAACAGACAATCTAGGAACCCCCAACGCCCTTAATTTCAATAAATTTTCAAAATGAAAAGCTCTATTTCTAATACTTTTTGTAAGTAGCAATATACCATAAGCCTTTTGGTAGTTGCTAAGCGGTATTTTATTTAACCTTTCTTTATTTTTCTCATAATATTTTTTAAAAGAAAACCCATCTAAAAACTCTTTATCAAACGCACAACTATGGATTTTATAATGCTCCACCACCCTTATCCAAAATCCAAAACTCTGCCTAGAAACCAAAATATCATGCTCTTTTATCCTACCTTTATCATCATCTAGCCCTATACTATCTGTCAAATCAAAGATCCAATGTCGATTTTTTTCGCACATTTTTCTATCAATTCTATTTCTAATGATGATTTCTATTTTAGCTAGCTTCGGCGCTATTCTGCCTAGCATTTCGAAGTTTGCTTCATGCTCATCAATGCTACTATAGCTATCTATTCGTGGGCTTGAATACAGCTCTATATATTTTTCTCTATCCATTTTATCACTTTTTTTGATTTTTACAATTCTATACTTTTAAATCTTTAAAATCAATACCAAATTTTAACAGCATTAAACACCCATAAATCAAATAAAAGATTTTAAATTCAAATAGAAAAAATTGTCTTTTAATCCTTATTAAAAAATAATTTTTTTTATATTTAATTTAAAAATAAGTAAATTTTTTATATAATTCCGCCCAAATTTTACTAAATAAGGAGAAAAAATGAAAGGCGCTATAGCTACTATAGTAGCAAATTCTGCTACTACCCCCCCCTATTTTTTCTAAAAGGAGTGTAAAATGAATAACTCCAAAATCCTACTCTCATCAATTACAATTAGTATCTTATGCTCTGTCAATTTATCAGCTGCTTGTAGCCCTGGTACAGAAAATGGCAACACATGTACCGTAAGCGGCCAAACAATAAATGGCAGTTTCAATCCTTACTTTAGCCGTGATGATAATATAATTGGCAAGAATGTAATTATAGATGGTGGAACTACCGTTACTTATCAATATGGTAAATCCATTACTGGGGGCAATGTAAGAAATAAAAAAGCTGATAACAATACATTAACAATAACTGGTAGATCAAATGTTCATCAATTTGATATAGCCGCCGCAAAAGTTAATAATCCTACTGGTGATGGCACTAGCAGTGCAAGTGGTAATAACCTAATTATATCCGGAGAAGGAACAATAGTAAAAAAAAGTAATGTCTTGGCTGCTGGTTGGGTTCCTGGAAAAGGCACAGCAAATGACAATAATGTAATAATCAATAGCGGAGCCACAGTAGAAGGTAGCGTTTTTAGCGGAGATGCGGAACAAGGTGAATCATCAAGAAATAATATAATAATAGACTCAGCTACCGTAATTGGTAAAGTTACAGCTGGAAATGTAGATAGTGGTGGTATCGCAGCTAGTGAAAATAGTGTAACAATCAGTGGCAATGCCGTTGTTAAGGGCGATATCACTGGTGGCGGAAGCAATGCGAGAGAAGCAAATAGTAACGAAGTAACTATAAATGACACAGCTCAAATAATAGGAAATATAACAGGTGGTAGTAGCATAGCACAAGATGGCACAGCAAATTTCAATAAAATAACTATAGGCCAAAATGCCAATATATCACAAGTTACACAAATTACTGGTGCTACAAGCACTCAAGGCACCGCAAATAATAACGAATTAAATATCGCTGGTAGTGTAAGTGCTAATACTAGTATAACTGGTGGTGTAGGTAGCACTGATGCTAGTAATAATAATATATTAATCAGTGGAGATAGCGCTGGAGCAGTAATCGGCGGCCAAAGTGCCCAAGGCAGCGCAAATAACAACGATATAACCATCGGTGGAAATGCCACTGGCAATATAACTGGTGGTGATGGCAAAGATGGCGCTAGTGATAATAATATATTAATCAGTGGAAATAGCACCGGAGCAATAATCGGTGGCCAAAGCGATGCCGGTGCCGCAAATAAAAACGATATAATCATCGGTGGTAGCGTAGGTGGTGATGTAATCGGTGGTATAGGTAACACTGATGCTGGTGATAATAATATAACCATAGCTGGAAGCGTAACAGGCAATGTAACTGGTGGCCAAAGTGCCCAAGGCACCGCAAATAAAAACGATATAACCATCGGCGGAAGTGTAAGCGGTAATGTAACTGGTGGTGAAGGCCAAACCGGCGCTGAAAACAACAATATAAGCGTAGCTGGTAGCGTAGGCGGTAATGTAACTGGCGGTAAAAGTGATACTACTGTAGCTAGTGGCAATGATATAGTTATCGGTGGTAGCGTAGGTGGCAATGTAATCGGTGGTGATGGTAAAACCGGCGCTGAAAACAACAACATAAGTGTAGCTGGTAGTGTAGGTGGTGATGTAATCGGTGGTAAAACAGATAGTGGTTCAGCTGGTAATAACATTATAAATATAGATGGTAATACCCAAGGAAATATCATCGGCGGTCAAACTAAAGATCCTAATGGCCAAACTAGTGGCAACCAAATAACTGCTAATGGCAATGTAGATGGTAATATCTATGGTGGTTATAATGAAGCAACACAAAAGGTTCAAGGTAGCAACAACACAATAACCCTATCAGGCGACCTTACTAAAGTAACTGGTAATATCCAAGTAGGTGATACCACTAGCAATGGTGGTAGTGGAAATACCCTAAATATAAATACTAAAAACCCTGTAACCTTAGGAGGTAAAACCAATGGTGCTCAAAACATCAATATAGCAGTAGGCAATCTAGGTGCTGGTGATGCGGCTGTAACTATCGGCCCAAACGGCTCAATAGATGTAGGTGGCACTACTATTAGCGCTGAACTAAAAGTAAAAGATAACTTCAATCATGGTGATACGCTAAAGCTATTTCAAACACAGGGCAATGCTAAAATCGAAGGCGAAGCAAATAGTGTAGATGTAACTGCCGTAAAAGGTGGTGCAGTAACCTATAAAGTAGAGATAGATAAAAGCGACCTTACCAAACCTGCTGAAGCAAAAATAACAGGCATAACACCTGAGACAAAAACTATAAGTGAAGGTCTAGTAGCTGGTGCGGCTACTATATCTATAGCTTCTGAAAATACCGCTGGTAAAGGTATAGAGTCTGCTGCTGCTTCTACTTATGTAAATATGGCTACTGCTGGTGCTGGAACTGCTGTGGTAGCTCCATTTGGCTCTTCAATGGGTGGATCAAGCAAGATAAAAACTGGCTCTTATGTCAGATCAACTGGTATTAGCCTAATAGTTGGTGCGGCTGCTGGTAAATATACCGATGATGGCAAACTAACTATAGGGCCTTTTATCGAAATGGGTAAAAACTGGTATAGCACCTATAATGACTTTGGTAATGGCGAGATAAGAGGTGATGGTGATAGTAGATATATCGGTGCTGGTTTGCTAGCTAGATATGACTTTGGTAGCATTCTAAGCTCTAGGCCATATGTAGAAGCCTCTTTTAGATATGGTAGAAACTACAATAGATATGAGAATATCTATATGAATGATGGCTTTGGAAATCATGCTAAATATCATATGAATACAAACTACATTGGCTATCATCTAGGTGCTGGATATGAGTTTAGAAAAGATGATAAAGCTATTGAGTTATATGCTAAATATCTATATACTCGCTTAGCTGGTGATGAGATAGAGATTATGCATATACCATATGTATTTGAAGCTGTCGAATCTCATAGGCTACTAACTGGTAGTAGATATAAGCTAGATTTAGACCCTAAAGATAACTTCAAAATCACACCTTATGCTGGGGTGGCTCTGGATTATGAGTTTGAAGGTAGTGGAGATGTGTATGCGGCTGGATTTGCTGTGGATTCACCTACGCTAAGAGGCGCATCTACTATGCTAGAAGCTGGTGTAACTATCGATAACAATAAAGGCTTTAGCGTAGATCTAGGTGCCTTTGGACATATGGGAAAACGCCAAGGTATCAATGGTATAGCAAATGTTAAATTTGAGTTCTAATCTATAATTTGAATTCTAAAATATTTTAATCTTTAAAAGCCCTTTGGGTTTTTAAAGATTTTTTAAATTCTTTAAATTATCTAGAATTCTGGATCTACTTAATCCGGAATTCTAAATTTATCCAACCGAATTTTAAATTTACCAAACCAAATTTATAAAACTTTCTAAATTTAAAAACCCTTTGGGGGTTTAAAATCTTTGAGAGTTTTTAAAGATTTTTAAGCTTTAGCCCCCCCCTATTTTTTAACCCTTTTAAATTCTTTAATCCCTTTTAAATCTCAAAGAATTGGAATTTTAGATATCTCAATCCAAAGATTACAAATTTATCCAATCGAAAATTTAAATTTCTCAAAACAAAATTTTTACATTTACCAAACAAAACACCGCACAAAATTTCACAATCTTATATAAAACGACAAATTATGTCATCTGGCTTTGTTATACTTCTGTCCCATAAATCAACATACAAGGAGCAAACAATGAAAGCAAAATACGCAATAGCAGCGATCGCACTAGGTGCAGCGGGCTTCATGGCCAAAAAATGGCTAGATAAAGAGGTGGAAAAATCCAAAAAGATATATGGCGATGATTACTCCATCAAAGATACCTTATTGGATAAATTAGAAAATGGTCTTTGGAAGTCTTATGATGCGCTTGAGAGAGCCGAAGAGACTACACTAACTGCTCTTGATAAACTACAAACCAAGATCACAGGCAAAGAAGTAGATCACCGCACGATTTTAGATCTCAATGAGGTATCGCCAGAGATGAGAGAGGCTTTGCTTAAGATTTTTGGTGCTATGTCTATGAATGCTGGATTTAATGAAGGTGCCAACAAGTCAGAGCCTTATGGCGCCGATCAAGCACAACCACTCAATACCAATGCCTGCGAGACAAACCAATCATAGTCTTGCGCTACCAATACTGGTGAAAAAGAGCGATAAAAGCGCTCTTATCAGTAGGTTTTAAGACAGGGGGGGGGTATAATTAAGATTTTGATGTCAAATCCGCCAAACTCTTATAAATTTGATTTATGAGAGTTTGGCGTGGCTAGGATTACGCCAGTGGGGTGGTAAAAATTTAAAATAATATTAATTATTTCATAAGAGAGTAGTGATGAAACTAAGAGAATTTGTGCTTTTAAACCAAATGGTCTTACCGAAAAATTATGAAAAAATCGAAAAGTTAATTAAAAAAATCGAGAGTTTAAGTGATCTATATGCTAACAAAATTTTATACGAGAGTAAAGGTCTAAAACTACGCAATCCATATCTAATGACGATTATAGCGCTACCTTTGGCCTATGTGTTTAGGGTTGCTAAGATCGCTTTTTATATATTTATTTTGATAAGTTTATTTAGAATCATTGATTGGTTTTTTGATACCAAAATAATGAGTAATATCGCTATTTATATATCCAAAATTGATAATTTAGAAATATATATTTATTTTGCGCTGGTTTATATTTTTATAAAAACTATATTTGCTTTGATTAGGTCTGCGCAGATCAGCAATTACAATAAACTCGCCTTATTAATTTATGATAAAGGTGTGAATAATGATTTTAAAAAGGAGTATTTTGAGATGGTGGCACTAAAAGTCCAAGATATCGATCTAGCAGATCAAGAGTCACAAGAGCATAATGTGGTGTGTCCAGATTGTGGCTATGTCTATTATGATGAAAATAATCCATATTTAAAAGAACGAAATAGATCTTATGAAAATTTCATTCAATCTAAAATAGAGAATTCAAATCACACTCAAGGAGCAAGCAATCAAGAAAATGAAAAATAAAATTAGCTTTAAATCAGCAAAAAAGATATTGTGTAAGCTATTAAAAACTCTTTACAAAGCAACGACCAAAAAGAAAGGAATAAAAATAATGGCAATCGATATAGGCGATAAAGTGTTGTTTGAAATCAGAGCAACTGATTTTATGAAAGAGATTATCATCACTAAAGATGATATAGAAAAGATAGTTAGAGCCTTGGTTAATTTGGATACGAAAATTGAAAGTATCACCAAGAAATTAAATGAAATAGATACAGAAAACAAAACCGAAATAAAAAAAATCCCAGTCTTAGAAAGCCAAAACAAAATCTTGAGTAATGACAAACAACGCTTAGAAGTCGAAAAACAAGAGCTATCAGAGAATTTGAGAAGTGAGAAATCTCAAAATGATCAACTAAAAAGCGACAAAATTGGCTTAACACAGCAGATAGATAATCTAAAAGGGGAAAATAGAGATCTAAATTCAAAAAATCAAGATCTAAATAGTAAGCTAACAGATGAAAAGAGAAAAAATGATAAGCTAAATAAAGATATAAATACGGATTTGTTTAATCTATACAAGCAATTACCAGCTGATTTTCGTCAGACTTTTAGCTATATAAAAGCAGATACTCAAATGAAATTTATCATCACAAGTGGAGATAAACATACTCTTATCAATCTTTATGAGCATATAAAAAATGAAGCTAAAAATAATAAAGATATAAGCCAATTAAGCGAATTTTTTGATGAGTTATTTGAGATTCAAAGAGATATTTATGGCTTAGAAAGGATTGAAGCTAGCAGTGAATTTGATGAGTCAAATCACATAGATTTAGGAGGAAAATCTAGGGGAAAAATAGAAAAAACTATATTTAAAGGCTTTAAAGATGGTAAGCAGCCATATAAATCAGTAGTAAAAATAGGAGAATAAGATGAATGAACAAATAAAAAACATTTCTGAGATAACACTTCACAAAGATGAAAGGTTATTTAAAAGAATCACCGAGCTCGAATCATACGATAGCGCAACAAATAGCGTTGATCGTAATGAGCTAATAGATTTGCTCCTTGAAGTAGATAATATAGCAGCAAATTTAGACAAATATGACAGAGGGGTTTGTGAAGATATAAATTTAGGCCACTGGGATATTTATCGTGCTTGTGAAGCTCATAACAACACAGTAACAATTAAATTTAATGACACCTTGGTCGCTAGATCTCCAATTTTGGATATTAGAGAAAATGATGTGGTGGCTATTGATTTTGGAACCAAAAGCACGGTAGCTGGATTTATAGACTCAAAGACAAATAGAAAACAACTAATTCGCATTGGTGGTGGCAGTTACAAAAAAGACCACAACAAAAATGATTACGAAAATCCTACAATAATCGAATTTACAGATATTAGGACTTTTATGGAAGATTATTTCTCTGTGAAGTCTAGACCGCTTACTTCGTGGGATGATATATGTATATCACACACTGCTGTTAATCACTTAGAAGAAGCTGATAATGAAAATTTCTATAGATTTTTTACCAAGCTTAAACAATGGGCTAGAATCAAAAACTCAAAAATTCGCATTAAAGACAAATTAGAGACATACACTCTAAAAGATTTTTTAAAATGCGATCCAACAGATATAAATCCTATTGAAATTTATGCTTATTATATAGGGCGATATATAAACAATATGACAAAAGGAATTTATATAAACTATGTATTGTCTTATCCTGTTAAGTATGAAAAAGCTGTTAGAGATAAGATAAAAGAGAGTTTTGAAAGAGGAATCAAAAAATCCATCCCTTACGCAGTTCTCACATCACCAAAGCATAACATAAATGTTGATATAACGACTAGCGAGCCAGCGGCGTATGCTGTTTCTGCTCTTAAAGAGTATGGATTTAGACCGCCTTATTTAAAGCCAGATGAAGTTGTCTGCTATGGAATTTTCGATTTTGGTGGCGGGACTACTGATTTTGATTTTGGTATGTGGCGCACGGTAGATAGTAGGAAATTTGATTATAAGATTGAGCATTTTGGTGATGGTGGCGACCCTACTTTGGGTGGAGAAAATTTATTAGAGTTATTGGCTTTTGAGATTTTCAAAGATAACAAAGCGGTAATGAAAGAGAGCAACTGCTCTTTTAGCAAATCAGAGCTAGGAGAGGATTTTGGTGGGTCAGAATCCATAGTCAAAGATTCAAGAGAATCTAGAAAAAATACTACTATTTTGGTTGAATATATTAGGCCGTTTTGGGAAAATATCGGCAAAATAGATGAGATCGCTAAAGATAATAAAAATATCTCAAACATTCTCTCAGGTAAGATAAATCTACAGCTTATGGATAATGACTCTGGGCTTAAGCCTGTTGATTTAGAAGTAGATAGAGAAAAAATAGAAAAAATTTTGAAATATCAAATTTCAAAAGGTGTAAAAAACTTTATTAATAGTTTTAAAAATGTAGCTAGCAAAATGGATTTAAAAGCAAGCAATGATAAACTTTGTATATTTTTAGGTGGTAATGCCTCTCGCTCTGCTCTTGTGATGCAGTGCTTTGAAGAAGAGATAGGTAAACTACCAGAAGAGTATAAAAATAATTTTGAGATATTTCCTGCTCTTGGCACACCAGAAGCTGATGAGAAGAAAAGACAAAGAGGGCTTGAAGTAACTCACAGCGATGACTTTTCTAAAGAGATAACTTGCAAAACTGGAGTTGTCTTTGGGCTATTGGACAATAGAAAGGGCGGTAAAATACAAGTATTCTCTGAAATTAGTGCCGAAGATGAAGCTAAATTTGAGTTTTATATAGGTTGTGAAAAATATGAGAAGTTTAAGCTACTTGTAGATAGGAGCGATGCTGAGTTCAATAAAGGAGAGTGGAAAGAGATATCTGATTACGCAGATGAAAAAACAATCACTATCTACTATACTGCCGAGGCTAGAGCTACATCAGAAGAGAGCATTAGCATAGAGGGCTTATAACTGCTAAGTAAATTATAAAAAAATCTATAAAATTATATAAATATTTTATAGATTTTACTTGACTTATTTTTTAAAATTTGCTAAAATAGTCCTATGAATAAATTATTATCAATCGGTCAAGCTAGTAAAGCTCTTGGTGTTACTATCCAAACTCTTAGAAATTGGGATAAAAAAGGCTTATTAAAACCTGATGATATGACTAAGGGTGGAGAGCGTAGGTATAAGCTAGAAACATTAAAAGCTATAAATAAAAACCTAGTTTTTAATAAAGATAGCTTAAAAACTATTGCTTATGCTCGTGTTTCTAGCCACGACCAAAAAGATGATTTAATAAGGCAAGTTCAAGTCTTAGAGCTATATTGTTCTAAACAAGGCTTTAATTATGAAGTTATACAAGATTTAGGCTCTGGTATGAATTATTATAAAAAAGGCTTAACTAAATTGCTAAATCAAATTCTAGATGGCAAAGTAAAAAGATTAGTTTTAACTCACAAAGACAGACTTTTACGCTTTGGTGCTGAGCTAGTATTTGCTATATGTGAAGCCAAAGAAGTAGAAGTAATAATAATAAATAAAGGCGAAGAAAGCGTAAAATTTGAAGAAGAATTAGCCAAAGATGTGTTGGAAATAATCACAGTATTTTCAGCTAGACTTTATGGCTCACGCTCAAAGAAAAATAAAAAACTTTTAGATGAAATGCAAGAAGTGGTGGTAGAAAATGTCAGCAAATAATAATGAGCTTATTAGCATTTCTCATAAGATAGAGTTAAAGCCAAATAATAAAGCTAAAACTCATTTTAAAAAAGCCTTTGGTTGTGCTAGACTTGCTTATAATTGGGGACTTGCAAAATGGCAAGAATACTACAAGCAAGGCATTAAAGTAACACATTTAGATTTAAAAAAGGAATTTAATGCCATTAAAAAAGAACAATTCCCCTTTGTGTATGAAGTAAGTAAATATGCTACGCAACAGCCTTTTTTAAATCTAAATCTAGCATTTCAAAAATTTTTTAGAGATTTAAAACAAGGTAAAGTAAGCTATCCAAAATTTAAGAAAAAGAAAGATAATTTCGGCTCTTATTACATAGGTGGAGACCAAGCAATAATCAAAGATGAAAAATATCTAAAAGTGCCAAATTTAGGACTTGTAAAAATGAAAGAGAAATTGAGATTTAATGGTAAAATCAATTCTTTTACTATTTCTCAAAGTGCTGATAAATTCTTTGTTTCTTTTAGTATGCAAATTAGTAAAGATGAGTATCTAAAAACTCATAATAAAGCTAAAAATAATAATCTAGCACTTAGCATAGATGTAGGCTTAAAATCGTTTTTAAGTTTATCTAATGGCTTAGAGATAAAAGCACCTAAACCATTAGCTAAGTTTAATCGTTTAATGATAAAAAGAGCTAGACAGCTAAGCAAAAAGCAACACGCAAAAACCAAGCAAGAAGCATTACAAGGCATTAAAAAATCTAGCAATTATCTAAAAGCAAGTATTAAGCTAAATAAATTGCATCGTAAAATAGCAAATATAAGAAGTGATTTTTTACACAAGCTTACTTCTAGCTTGGTAGCAAATGCTAAATATTTTTGCTTAGAGGATTTAAATGTAAAAGGGATGATGAGTAATCATAGACTTGCTAAATCTATAAGCGATGTAAGTTTTTATGAGTTTAAAAGGCAACTAGAATATAAATCTAGCTACAACGATAAAGAAATCTATCAAGTAGATAGATTTTATCCTAGTTCTAAATTATGCTCTAATTGTGGAACTATAAAAGAAAATTTAGCTCTAAAAGATAGAGTTTATATTTGCGATGAATGTGGAATTAGCATTGATAGAGACTACAATGCTAGTCTTAATTTGCTTTCACAATTAAAGCAAAAAATAGGCAAAGTTCTTGCCGAATTTACGCCTGCGGACTTGACAGCTCTGCTAGATGATTTAGCAATAAATCAAATAGCAACTAGCAAGGTTGAAACAGGAATACAACAAAAATCCTATTTATAGAGTTTTATATCTTTTTATAGGATTTTATAGGTTTGTAAGAACGGTGTAAAAAGTCAAAATTTAATATTAGACCAAGAGTATGGCCCAGATGATTTAGTCAAAATCAAAAAACTAAGCGTTAATAGCTTTATTTATGAAGTATTTGATAAAAATGGAAAAAAATTATCAAATATAAACAAAGAAATCAAATTAGATTAAAAGGAGAGAATATGATAATACCTCAAATACCTTTAGATACTGTTATTAGTGTATTTAACACTATTGTCAATCTTGCTGGTAAAGTTGGTGGAGATATAATAGAAATAGCAAAAAAAATAGCTCCGTATGTTGAAAAAATAGCTCTTGTGATACAAACAATCTCCACGCTTATAGGGATAATCAAGCCTGAGGATAAAACCGAAGACATTGGTCAAGCTATGAGAGAAAGTAGCAAAAAACCAGAAGATTTCGATAGCATAAACGACTACATTGAGCACTTGCGAGATGAGATAAAATCTGGCAACATTGATACAAATAAGCCAAAAACAGATAATGAAAAAATAGCTGACATGGCTCTTGGGGTAGCTATTGCGATAAAAGCTATAGATGAAAAGTATGCTCTAACTACAAATAGTGATTTTTGGGCTCTAGTAGGACTAAAAACAAAAAGCGATGATATAAACGCAGATGAAGTCCAAGCTCTACTAGAAAGCTCAAAAGAAAGTGGTATAGATACAAAAAATATAGCAAACTATATCAAAGGAGATAAAGTAGAAAGTGGTGTAAAAGCTAGTGATGTATCTGAGCTAATAGAAAATAGCTTAGAAAAAGCAAATCCAAATATGAGCGATGAAGAGATCGCAAGTAGATTTAATAAATTATTAGAAAAATAAGGAGAAAATATGGGATTATTTAGTGCGATTGGTGGTGCTCTTAGTAGTTTTTGTTCAGCGGTTGGGTCTATTTGTTCGACTGTGGGTGGCGCTATTGCTGCTGGTATTGGGGCGTTAGCAACTGCTATAGCTCCGTATCTAGGTCCAGTGGCAACTATCGTGTCAGCCATAGCTAATATACTTGGAATCTTTAAAGAAAATGAAAGGCCAGAAGATTTAGGACAAGCTATGGAGCAAATGGATAAAAAGCCAGAGGATTTTGATAGTATAAATGAGTATATAGACTATCTAAGAGAGGGCATAAGATCTGGTGAAGTCAAGCTAAATGACAATTTAAGCGATATACAAAAAGCCGCTTACACCGCCACTGGTGCTGCGCTTGGTATAAAAGCCATAGATGAAAAATACCAACTTCAAACTAGCGACGAATTTTGGGGCCAAATGGGAAAAAAATTCGAAGAAGGCAAGATAACCCCAATTGAGATAACTAAAATACTAGAAACCTCATCAAAAAATAGTGTAAGCGCTGAAAATGTAACCAACTACATAAATGGCGATAAGATGACAGATGGACAAAAAGCATCTGGTGTTTCTGATGCCATAGAAGGTGGTCTAAAAGCAGCAAATCCAAATATGAGCGATGAAGAGATCACAAGTAGATTTAATAAATTAATAGAATAATAGGGGGAAAATATGGGGTTTTGGGATTCGATTGGTGGTAGTATTACTCCGGGTGGTGGTTTGTGTGGTGCTATTGGTGCTGTTTGTTCGGCGGTAGGTTCGTCATCTAGCGTCCCGTCCGAACCAGATTTAGATTTGGACGAGATAAGACGACAAATGGATGCAATGATAGAAAAACAGAATAAAAAGATGAAAAACTTATCGCTAAATGATAAATATAAATTAGATGATAGCAAAGAGTTTTTTGCCAAACTAGGCAAGGAGAAAAGATGAAAAGAGTGAATTTGTTTTTTATACAAAATAATGAAATAGCTGTCTTGCGCTTAAAAAATATAAATAAAAGCGAACAACAGCTTGAATTTCTCAAAAAAGAAGGTGAAAAATTCCAAGCTATAAATTCTGATTTTTGGGCTTGGTGGGAAGAGAAGGTTGGGTTTTCAAATGGTGATGAGATGGACTTTTGCTTTGTATGGGATGAGAAAAATGATCTAATTATGCAAAATGAGAGATTTTGCAATGATCTAGAATCTGATATTTGGAATGAAGAAACCCTTGATTTGCTTTTGGGGCTTTTTGATATTAAAGGCAAGATAAGCTCTCCAAATGGTAATTCTATCGGTTTTGAGCAGTATGAAAAAGAGTTTTACACTAACTTAATACTAAAAAACCAATTACCACCAAAAAGTAGAGCCAACAACTCTAGCAAAAAACAATTCAATCAAGGCACAATAGCCCCAACTATCCAAGATGAAACACCGATGCAAAAATATTTCCGTGAAATGCGTGAGAGAGAAGATAGACAAAGGAGAAAATAATGAGCGAAATCAAAAGTTTTTTAGAAAAATTTAATAACTACTATCTAAACGCCAACAAACATAAGGTAGAAAAAACCGCCGAACTAGATACTAGCGATGTAGTATTATACAAGATAAATAGCGTAACATACAAAAAAGACTCACCAAGGAGAGAGGCCTTAGAAAATGTACTTAGCTCTCTTAGAATAGAGGGGATAAATTTTATCTATTTGATTTTAGGCAATAGCGAAGGGGTGGAGTTTTACTATGGTCTTTCAAGAGATTATTCTTATACCAACGAGCTAGAAATCGACATAGATGAAATAGGAAAATATATACTAGAACCTAGCATAAAAGGAAATTTCCGTGGTAGCGAAATCCAAAAAATCGAAGAGAATACAAAAAGAAAAATTTTAGAAAGAATAGGCTCTAACAAATATTACAGCATAGTAGAGGGCGTCCCTGGGGTCTTAGAAAAAGATGATGAGTTTCAAGGGGTTGATAGATTAGCTGATGTTATGAGTAATAGCCCAGAATACGGCTTTATGATTATTTCATCCTTAGTTAGTGATGCTGAGCTAGAAATAGTCAAAAAAAATATCTTTAATATATATGCGACCCTAGCAGAAATAGGCAAAGAGAGCAGACAAGTATCTAATGGGACAAATACCAGCACAAATGAGAGTAAAAGCGAAGGCCAATCAGAGACAAAAGGCACTAGCGATAGCCATAGCCAAACAGACAGCACCGGCACAAATGAGAGCAAAAGCGAAGGTCAATCAGAAACAAAAGGTACTTCAAAAGGCGCCAATAAGAGCGAAAGCAGAACAGAAACTACTACCAACAATGAAGGTACAAATGAAGGAACAAACAAAAGTATTACCCTCCAAACAGGCACAAGCAAAGGAAGCGGCTCATCTAGTAGCTCATCTAGCACAAACAAAAGCTCTAGTGAAGGCACCGTGACAACTAGCGCAACGACAAAAGGCAGCAGTAAAAGCCAAGCAATAGCACAAACTACTGGCTCAAACCAAAGCACTAATGAGAGCACCTCCACAAACACCAATACCACCACAGGTAGCAATACGAGCAAATCGATAGCCAAAACTACTAGCACCAATGAGAGCACCTCCACAAACACCAATACCACCACAGGGACTAGCGAAGGGACATCCTACTCACAATCAGTCACCACAGAAATAGTAGATAAACAAGCACAAGATTGGATCAAATACATTGATGATATGCTTTTGGCTAGGTTGGATTATGGTAGTGCTAAGGGGATGTTTAGAAGCGGTATGTTTTGCTTTTCAAATTCCAAAGCCATACTAAAAAAGCTAGAAAATACAGTAATGTCGCTATTTAGTGGTGAAACTGGCAATAAAATACCTTTAAGATCGTTTTTGATAAAAGATGATTTACAGCTAGAATCTTTAAAAAATTTACAACTACCAAAAATCCATTCAGATGTAGATACAGAGCTAAAATCACTACTATCTCAAAGCGATTATGGTATGGGAAATTTAATTAGCTCAAAAGAGCTAAGTCTAATAGCTGGATTACCAAAAAAAGATATTATGGGACTAGAATTAAAAGAAGAAGTGGAATTTGGTCTAAACTTCGAAACATTCGATAACCCATTAGAACTGGGCTATCTACTCCAAAGTAGAAACAAAACAAACAAAATCGTAAGCATAGACAAAAAATCCCTTGATAAACACATTTTTATCACAGGCGTAACTGGTAGCGGGAAAACTACAACTTGTTTGAATATTTTAGAAAATTCAAATTTGCCTTTTTTGGTTATTGAGCCTGCCAAAACAGAATATAGAATTTTAAAAGAGAAATATCCTGATTTACTAATCTTCACTCTTGGCAATGATAGCTTAGCCCCATTTAGGCTAAATCCTTTTGAATTCTTCCCACATGAGAGTATAACCTCTAGGGTCGATATGATAAAGGCTAGTATAGAAGCAGCCTTTGATATGGAAGCCGCAATCCCACAAATCATAGAAAGTGCAATATATGAATGCTACGAAAATAAAGGCTGGAATATCGGCACAAACAAAAATGAATATTATGGCGATAAAGCATTTGATGATGGTGTTTATGCCTTTCCTACACTTGATGATTTGCTTGTCCAAGTAGAAAATGTGGTTAAAAAACAAGGCTTTGATGAAAGACTTAAAAATGATTATCTTGGCTCAATTAGAGCTAGATTAAAAGGGCTTATCGTAGGGTCTAAGGGCTTTATGCTAAATACCAAGCGTTCAATAAACTTCAAGCAACTGCTTAATCAAAGAGTCGTTTTTGAGCTAGAAGAGATCAGAAATGGTAGCGAAAAATCTCTTATTATGGGATTTATATTAACTCATTTATTAGAAGCTATCAAATCAAATTTTGAAGAGCGAAACGAGCATAAATTAAATCACATAATCTTAATAGAAGAAGCGCATAGGCTTCTTAGCAAATATGAGCCTGGCGATAGTATGAATAAAAAGCAAGGTGTAGAAGTATTTACCGATATGCTTGCTGAGATTAGAAAATATGGTGAGTGTTTGATGATAGCAGACCAAATACCAAACAAACTAGCACCTGAAGTTCTAAAAAACACAAATACAAAAATTGTTCATAGAATATTTGCAGCCGATGATAAAAAGGCAATAGGAAATACAATGGCGCTAGAAGATGAACAAAGCGATTTTCTAAGCAAATTAAGAGTGGGTGAAGCTATAGTTTTTAGCGGTGGATTTAATAAATCTGTATCAGTCAAAATCAATCAAAGCTCCAAAACCACTGACAAAATCCTAGACAAAGAGCTAATCAAGCAATCTGCTTTGGAATTCTACACACAAAACGCCAAAAGCGGAATACTCATCGGCTCAGATATCATACAAAATCCAACCAAAGATGATATGCTCAAGCTATTTGAACTACAAAAAGAAGGTGTAAAAGATCTAGTAAAACAGATCAGACAAGACGGAACAAAGATAACTACCTCCCAAAAAGAGTTGAGAAAATTCATCGATAATGGGGTTAGTATTGATATTTTGGTGAGAATTTTTATGGTTGAGAATTCGATTTTGGCTCAATATACAGATGAGATAAAAGAGTATTTAGATAAATATTTAAACAACTCTTTCTTAGCAAAAGATACAAAAAAATTTGGGGATATATTCAGAGATGCATAACCTTCTAATCCTATACAACCCAAGATATAATAGCGATTTGATAAAGGCGCATTTAGAACTCCTAAAGGAGTGTGGCAAGGTGGCATTTGGCAAGGTACGAGTCAAAAACAACAATATGCCACACCCCTTTAAGGGCGAATTAGAAAAGATATATAATGATACAAATCCTGATAGCTTCACTCAGCTTTTTATCACTGATTATTCAAATTTATATGTCGCTAAGGTGGTAAAGATCAGTAGCGATGACCACACCGCCATAGCGCCTAAGTATTATCAAGAGCAAAATTTGCTAGTAGAGAGCTGGTTTGTCATCACAGATATGCGTGAAATTTATAGAAATGAATTTGAGAGTGTTAGGGATTATTTTTTGTCCCGTATCACCTTGCCTTTGCGTGATAATCACACCTACGCCCTATATGGCAATAACTATGTATATCCACTCATCATCGACCAAGACCAAAACTATTTCGAAGATGAAACCCTACACCACACAGATATCTATAAAACCAAAAAATATCTAAAAACCAAAAAAACCCTATCTAGATACTGCTTTGGCACAAATATCGATAAACTGATGAGCGATACCATAGATGCGGTAGTTTTGGCCGAGATCGAATACATACAAAACCAAAAAAATATGCTAAATGATTTTAGCTCTATTTTGGTGAAGTATTCTAAGAGCGTTGAGAGAGAATTTTACTCTCTTTTTAAAGCTCTTTTTGCCTATTTGTGTTATCATAATCCTGGACTTTTAACCATCAGATATGATGTCCAAGGTATAAAATATCAGCTAAAAGATATTTTCACACATAAACCAAATTTAGGCTCATATGGCTATTTGATGAAGCAAAGCGAGATATCTAGCACCTTTGAAAACCTAGTCCCAAATGATATAAAAAATGGCTTTTATTATAAAATACTTAATTTTATGTATATTTTAAAAGATATTAGAAACGAAAATATCCACGGCAAAAACGCCACCATAAAAGAGACCCAAAAGATCAGAAATGCGATCCTAGGCATAGGTCAAGAGAGTATTTTGATAACTTGTTTGGAGCTAAAATCCAAGCTAAATGCCCTATCCAAAAAGTCCAAAATAGATCGCTCAAAACAAATTTAAAAAAGGAGAGAAAATGAACGGCTTTGTCCCACATATCCAAACCCTAAAATGCCCAAAATGTGGCAAGAAAAAGGTGATCACCGCTGGCTGTGTAATTAATTTTTATTCTTGTCCAAAATGCGATACAATAATGATCCCTTCTAGCGGAAATTTCATAGATAAACTCATAGGCAAACTCAAAGGCGGCCGATGAATTCCAACAGCTCAAATGGCGAAAATATGATCCGCAGACTCATGATAATGCTAAAAATGCTATATCTGGGTCAAGGGCTAAATCCTAGCGAGCTTTGTAGTGAGTTTAATCTTAGTTTGCGAACCATGCAAAGAGACATCGCGCGCTTAAAAGAGTATTGCGCCCTAGATATACAAAAAGCCAAAGATGGAAAATACTATATCTCACGCACAGAATACGAAGATGGATTGCTAAGCTTTGGGGATATCAAAACCTTCGCCAAAAGAAGCGGCGTAGCCGATCTATACCCCAAGCTCGACACCCCAATGATAGCCGATATACTAAGCGCCACAATCTCTAAAAGCCTTATCGTATCAAGCGAACCAAAGCAAGACTCCAAAGAGTTAAAAGATCTATTTGAGCTACTAAGCAATGCTATTTTAGAACACTGCGTGATCAGCTTTTATTACAATGGCTCACAGCGCACCATCAAACCCTATAAGCTCATAAATACAGCTGGCGTCTGGTATCTCCTAGGCGATGAAAAGGCCAAATTAAAGCACTTCACCCTATCTAAAATCAAAAGCTACAAGTCACTAGACCAGCACTTCACCCCCTCAAATACATTTTTAAAACGAATAGAATCTAATAATCTCAAATGGTTTAACACTAGCCTAAAAAACGCTAGAATCCTAGTTTCTCCCAAAGCCAAAGAGTATTTTGGGCGTAAGCAAGTATT
Organism: Campylobacter lanienae NCTC 13004; assembly: GCF_002139935.1. Classification (NCBI taxonomy): domain Bacteria; kingdom Pseudomonadati; phylum Campylobacterota; class Epsilonproteobacteria; order Campylobacterales; family Campylobacteraceae; genus Campylobacter; species Campylobacter lanienae. The sequence goes on from NZ_CP015578.1 coordinate 1,413,562, forward strand.
TAAAAGCTACAAATTAATCAAAGATGATGAAAATGGAATTTTGCTAAATGTAGAGTTTGCTTTTGATAATGAGCTATTAAACATTATAAAAGCTTGGATCCCATATATCAAAATCATAGAACCCAAAGAGCTAGAGACAAAGCTAAAAGATATCTTAAAATCCTATATAAATGATGAACCAATAAGCAATCTAGCTTAATCCGCCGCCATTTTTGCGGTGAATTTTTAGCCATTACAACTGCGGCGAATTTGATCGACCTCGCCGCAAGAAAGCCAAATTTAACCAAATATTGTATTTAAAATTGTAAAATAATACCCAAATTTCACTTCTAAGGATAAATATGTTAAATCTTCTTTTTAAGTCGCTTTTTGCTTTGGCTGTGCTTGTAGTATTCATCGCCGGTGTGGTATTTGATGCGAAATTTCTATCTCAAGATCAATTTAGCGATAAAGAGCTTAAATTTAATCGCTTGATTCAAGAGAGCATGGATTTCATTCCTGATGGATTTAGCGCTAGTATCAATATAGAATCCGCAAATTCCCTACGCACCAAAACCCAAATCGCACCTGATGAGCTAGAAATCATCACCGCCACGCTAGATAAAGCACTAAATCTAACCAAAGATTCTCAAATTTGTAAAGCCGCCACCTACTCAATCGAGCCAAGCTATAGCTACAATGATGGCGCTAGGATTATCAGTGGTCAGTTAGTGAATTTCAATGTTAAATGCGAATTTGATAAGCAAAATATCCAAAAATATGAAGAGCTAATCACCGCCCTAAATAGTCTAATCAAAAATAATGAATTTATAACGATGAATCTACCAGCTATAAGCCAATCATCATCAAACTTACTAAAAACCCAAAATAGCGAAATACTCCACTCAAAAATCCTAAATACCGCTATATCCAAAGCCGAGTCCTACTCCAAAGAGCTAAACAAAAACTGCCTATTAAATAGCGTGGATTTCAGCACTCCAAGTCGCATAGAAGCCTACGCAAATTTAAAATCAGCCGCCACGCCAACAGAGTCTAAACATACCCAAACCCTATCAGCCCTAGCTACATATAGTTGTAAATAATCCCCCATAGGGGGACGCCCCACAACAATGAAATTTCTGGCTTTGAGTTTAATTTTCACACATAAGCAAATTTAGTTATAATCCAAATTTCGCCAAAAAAATAGAATTTACCAACAAATAAAATTCAGCCACGATAGTGGAATTCCGCCAGTAATAATGGGAATTTAGCTTTGAATAATTTGAATTTAATTTATAATAAGTTTCAAATAATCCCCAACTCCACTAAAACAGGGGCAAATCTCGATCAAAAGGCTAAATTCACCGCAATAATAGAATTCCAAGCTTTAAATTCAGTTTTCACCAGCAAACAAAATTTCACCAAAACAACGAAATTCAGCCACGATAGTGAAATTTCACTCACAAATGAAATTCCACACACCCCAAGGGCGCTTTTATCTACCCCAAAGGGTACTTTTGGTTATCCCAAAGCGCTTTTGGCCGCTTCGCTCATACGCTTACCATCGCAAGCAGAGCCGATGGAATCTTTGGCTAGTTTCATTAATTTGCCTAAATCCTTAATCCCATTTAAGCCATTTTGCGCTATCAGCTCTGATATTTTCGCCTTTAACTCATCATCGCTAAGCTGTTTTGGGAGATATCTAGAGATTATCTCTATCTCGCCAAGCTCCTTTTGCGCTAAATCATCTCTACCGCCGTTTTTATACTGCGTGGCTGAGTCATTTCGGCGTTTGATTTCGCTTTGTAAAATTGTAAAGATTCTAGCGTCATCTAGCTCCACTCTCTCATCAACTTCAATCTGCTTAAATGCCGAGTTTATCATACGCAAGGTATCTCTCTCAAAGCCATTTCCAGACTTCATAGCTGATTTAATATCATTTAAAATTTGCTCTTTTATACTCATTTTAACTCCTTTAAATTTAGTTCTTTAGCGATAAAAAGCCCCTCACGAAGCCCATCATCTATAACAATACAAGATTTATTAGGCAAGATATCAAGCAAAATCTCGCACCCCTTTACTACCAAATCCGCTCTATTTTTGCCTACTAATTCATCTTTATTTGTAGTGGTTTTTAACAAATTAGCCACATAAATCAGATCATCTTTATCGATTTTGGCACCATTTATCATTTTGGCATTGTAATTCTCATAATTCATCCCACGCTTAATAGCCAAAGCCGTGGTAGGAACCCCTGAAGTTAAGATAATATTATCAAATTCAAACTCGTCTATATATCTCTTAGCTTCTTCTATTAAAGCGCTTTTATCACTCTGCAACGCTGTGATAATACCAAACTCAAAACTACGCCCCAAATCCCTAAAACTAATCTCCGTGCTAGCCCCACCAAGGTCGATTAAAAGAGAGTTGTCGATATTTAAAGATAATATTTTAGCACGATTTTCCACCCCAACCCTGGTCAAAAACGCCTCTAATTCACCGCTAATTATCTTAAATTCAATCCCAAATTTATCCCTAATATCCCTAAAAAATTCGCTAGAATTCGCCGCTTCTCTAAAGGCTTGCGTAGCAACCGCAACACTAAAATCAAATTTTGCCTCACTCACAAGCTCACTAATAGCTAGCCTAATCCTATCCATCGCATCATTAGCCAAACCCTTTGAGCCTAGCCCCCTAGCAGAGCCAACTATCCGCTCAAAGCTATACTCACACTCGAAATTTCCGCTACCCAATCTACGCATTTTACAGGCTCTAATCGTGTTGCTACCAAGGTCAATTGCGATCACTTAAATACTCCTTTATAGCCCCTATTTTAAGCCTTTTTAGCTCATCTCCATACGCTTTGTCAGTCGCCTTGATACTAGTGGTATCAATATGCGGTGAGAATTTAAAATCATAAATTCCCAAATCCTTTGCCATCTTAATTCTAGCTTTGCTATCAAGCCCAAGCCAGTTAGATAGTGGCATATCTAGGGCGATTTTCATCATATTAAATTTACTAATTTTTGTAAAAAATGGCTGTTTATATGATATTGAGTATGAATTTGGCAAGGCAAGACTAGATAATAACTCCTTGCCATTAATGCCGTAATAATTAACAAGATAGTATAAAAATGAAGCCTTATTTGTGCTAATTTTGCTAGAAATTAATCTAAAAAATCCATCATCAAATCGCACCCCAAAAAGCCTTTTATCTAAATTTAGCTCTCTTAAAAGCTCAGCACCTAATCTTTGAAATTTAGAGGCAAAAAACTTCTCAAGCTCCATACTTATCCTATTTAAGCTTAAATCATTAATATCGATTTCACGCATCAAACTCAAACTTCTTGGCTCACAACTTAGATTAAACCTAGAGACAAAACCAACCGCACGCAAAACTCTTAAGCTATCTTCGCTAAAGCTAGATGGATTGGTAATTTTAAGCCTTTTAGCCCTTAAATCGCCAATCCCACCCCAAAAATCCAAAACTTCACCACTAAAGATATTTACCATAATCGAATTCATAGTAAAATCCCTACGCAAGCTAGCGCTCAACTCATCGTTACAATACTCTACGCTAAAGCCCTTATGACCAAATCCGCTTTTAGACTCCCTTCTAGGCAGACTTAAATCATAATTTTTAAGCTTATAGACAAAATAGCTCTTACCAACGCCTGTAGCACCACAACGCTTCATAATAGAGTCAAATTCAATCGGATCTATATCATAAATTTCAATATCATAATCCTTAGAGCCAATCCCCAAAATCAGATCACGCACCGATCCGCCGACTAAATAGGCTCGTTTTGTGTGGTTTGAAAGTAGATTTTTGATCTCGTTTAAATCACTATTTTGAGAGATTTGATAGCCTATTTTCGATACTCGCAAGCGCAAATTCCAAAAATTTAATTGTCATATCAAGCCTAAAGGCGCTATTGCTCTCATCTGCACTATTAAGCCCTTCAAACAAAACCCCTATTCTCTCTTTTAATCCTTGTAGATATAGCATCTCATTTGAGCCGATATTTTCATCTTTTGGCTTTTCATCTTTTAATTTTTCTTGGCTATCAATTGAGGCGATATTTGCCGCTAGGGCCTCTTTGATCTCTGTTTTGCTAGCCGGCTCTTTTATGCTAATTTCAGGTTTAGGCGGATTGCTTAGAGTTTGTGGCTCTTTAGCAAGATTAAATTCACTCTTCAATGGCTCTTTTTTGGTAAAATTATTTGGTTTGTATTCATTTGCCTCTTCTACGATAAATCCATTTTTAGCCACTGCGTCACTAGCGCCTTGTAGCTCGGCATTAACCTCATCAATAGTAAATTTCGCAATCTCTTCTAATCTCATATCTTTATCAACCACCTTTTAAATTCTCTAATTCCAGCAGCGTCGCCCTCTTTTAAATTTAGATAAAACTCTAGCATTTGCTCATTTGTTTCGCCATTTTTACGCTTTAAGCCACTCAATCTTCTAATAGCTGAGCGTGCCTCTTGGTTATTTGGGTCATGCTTTAAAATATTTTTATAAATCTCTAAGGCCTCATCTCTTAGGCCTTGATTTTCATATATTAAAGCCTCTGTAATAGTCCCTTTCATTGTTTTTTAATGTAATCGCTAATTATAGAGCCAATTTCGCTTGTAGTACAGATCTCAACAGCGTCAAATTTCGCAATATCTTTGGTTCTATATCCATCTTTTAAGACCGCTTTTATCGCATTTTCTATACAATTTGCCGCTTCATTTTCGCTTAGGGCATATCTAAGCATCATAGCAGCTGAAAGTATCATCGCAATTGGATTAGCGATCCCTTGTCCAGCGATATCAGGAGCGCTACCATGAATTGGCTCATATATTCCTACGCTTCCACCTATTGACGCACTTGGCAAGAGTCCTATAGATCCACACACCATACTAGCCTCATCGCTCAATATATCGCCAAATAAATTTTCAGTCAAAATCACATCAAATCCAGTTGGATATCTCACAAGTTGCATAGCAGCATTATCTACATACATATACTCTAAACTAACTTCAGGGTAATCCTTAGCTACCTTAGCAGTAACCTCACGCCATAATTGGCTAGTTTCAAGCACATTTGCCTTATCTACTAAACACACTTTTTTTCGTCTTTTCATAGCTGCGTCAAAGGCGATTTTGGCTATTCTTTCTATCTCCTCTACTGTGTAAGCCATGGTATTATAGGCTCTATCTTCTAATTTCTCTCTTGGCTGACCAAAATATAACCCACCAGTAAGCTCTCTAACAACCAAAATATCCACACCTTTAATAACTTCAGGCTTTAGGGTTGAGGCATTGATAAGCTCATCATATATCATCGCTGGACGCAAATTCGCATAAGCACCAAGAGATTTTCTAAGCTTTAAAAGTCCGCTCTCAGGGCGAAGATGTCTTGGCAAATTATCCCATTTTTCTCCACCAATCGCACCAAAAAGCACAGCGTCACTTCTCCTAGCACCTTGTAAAGTCTCATCAGGTAACGGCTCGCCAAATACATCAATAGCAGCCCCACCCATCAAAAAATACTCATAATTTAATCTAAAATTAAATTTAGCACTCACGCTATCAAGGACTTTTATCGCCTCTTCAGCAATTTCTGGGCCTATGCCATCGCCTTTTATCACACAAATATTATAACTTTTCATCAATTATCCTTATAGAGTGCTTTTAGCATAGTTAATCAAGCCACCAGCCTTGACAAGCTCTTGCATAAATTCAGGAATTGGCTCAAATTTGTATTCGCAATTTTGAGTTAAATTTTTGATTATACCGCCACTATAATCAATCTCTAGCTCATCGCCCTCATTGATACTATCAGTTTGAGAGCACTCAAGTATCAATAGGCCTGTATTAAAGCTATTTCTATAAAAAATCCTAGCAAATGATTTTGCGATTACTACGCTTATCCCAGCAGCTTTAATCGCTATTGGGGCATGCTCTCTACTACTACCACAGCCGAAATTTTCCCCAGCTACGATACAATCCCCCGCTCTTACTTTAGAGCTAAAATCCTTATCAGCATCTTCCATAACATATTTTGCTAAAATTTCTGGATCGCTTGTATTTAAATATCTAGCAGCTATTATCACATCAGTGTCGATATTATCACCGAATTTCCATACTTTTGACATATTTTTCCTTAATAAAATTTTAAGATAGCATTATAGCAAATTTAATCTTAATCTCTAGTTTTTACATGCTCTTGGCTAAAATTTTCTTCCATTCGTTTGATCTCGGCACTTCCGCTTCTGTAAATTTCGCTATCTACTCTTAGCTCTTTTTGGCTAATTTTGTTATCATAATTTACATTACTTAAAATATGCTTAAATACATTAATTCTAGCCCTTTTTTTATCATTGCTAGTTACTACTGACCATGGTGCGTATGGGGTGTTTGAGGCTAGGAGCATTGAGTATTTTGCTAGTGTGTATTGATCCCATAGCTCTTGGCTCTTCTCATCAACTGGGGATAGTTTAAACTGCTTTAAAGGGTCGTTTTTACGCTCTTTGAAGCGTTTTTTCTGCTCTTCTTTGGATACTGAGAAGTAGAATTTAAATAAGATAATACCCGAATTTACTAGCATCTCTTCAAATTGAGGCACTTGGCGTAAAAACTCCTTATGCTCCTCTTCACTACAAAATCCCATCACAGGCTCAACCCCAGCTCTATTATACCAACTTCTATCGAATATTACTATCTCGCCACCACTTGGCAAATGGCTAATGTAGCGTTGAAAATACCATTGAGTTCTCTCTACATCGCTTGGCTTTTCTAGTGCCACAACTCTACAGCCCCTAGGATTTGTATGTTCGATCAATCTCTTAATCGTCCCACCCTTGCCAGATGCATCACGACCTTCAAAGATTATTAAGACTTTTAACCCCTCTTTTTTGACAAAAGTTTGGAATTTTAGGAATTCAATTTGAAGCTTTTTAAGCTCCTCTTCATATCTTAATTTTGATTTTTTAACCTTTATGGTTACATACTCTTCTTGATTTGCCATTGACTCTCCATATAATGTAAAATTTGGATATTTTATAATTTTTTGATTGAAATTTTGCTTATTATAGATATTTTGATTTAAGCTAGTTTGACCCTACTCTTTTGGTTTGGCTTCATTAACTTTAATCGCCCTACCACCTATATCTTTGCCATTTAAGTTATCTATAGCGACTCTGGCTTCATCATCATTCTCCATCTCTACAAAGCCAAATCCCCTAGAGCGATTCGTAGCTTTGTCTTTGACTATTTTGGCTCTATTTACCACGCCATAAGCAGCGAAAATCTCTCTAAGCTCTTCATCATTGATGCGGTATGGAAGATTGCTTACATATATGTTTATCATAGTAACATCCTTTTTGTATTTTACGAAAATGCGGTTACTAATCATATCTAAATTTTAAATAATTTTTACAATAAATTTAAATTTGATCCGAATTTAACCGCATTTTGCTATTTGGCGTTGAAAAGGTTAAAATAGAAGTCCGGATTTTACTTGATTGTATTTTTCTTCGCCACATAGCTCTTTTAGCAATGCTAGGGCAAATTCCATCGCGGTTGCGGGCCCACGAGAAGTTATGATATTGCCATCTATCACGACATTTTTATCAGGGTTATAACCATTATGATTTACTGTAGCCTCAAATCCTGGATAGCAAGTATATTTCTCACCCAAAACGCCCGCCGTGCTAAGCGCCCACGGCGCAGCGCAAATAGCGGCTAATTTTTTGCCATTTGATTTGGCTTCTTTTAATTTTGTTGCCAATTTTTGGCTTTTGGCTAGATACTCAGCGCCTGGCAACCCTCCTGGCAAAACTATCATATCAGCTTGGCTAAAATCATACTCATCAAAGGTTATATCACTATTTAGACTAACGCCGTGAGCGCCACTTACACTAAGATTACTCTCAAGTGCTACCATACTCACTTCCACGCCACCACGACGCAATATATCCACAATGCTCAAAGCCTCAATCTCTTCAAAACCATTTGCCATAATTACAGCTATTTTTGCCATTTTTTCTCCTTTTAATTAGTTAAAATCGCTAAAATCTCTTACCGATTGTGGCTGAAATATTCAAATTATCACTAGTAGTAGCAAACTCCCCGCCTACTCCAAATTTAAAGAAATAGCCACTATTTGTAGTATATTCACTACCTAAGCCGATATTTAATCTATTTTTATCTAGGTGATATCTTTGGGTAAATTTCTCACCTTTAAAGTCATTGAACTCAGCTTGAGCGTCCATATCATAGCCATTTAGCATTCTTTCGTATAATACAAAACCTGTATATCGTAAATTATCACTAACCTTATATGAGCTATTTAGACCAAGTGCTGCGGTGATGGTATCGTGATTGATGCTATCATAATTTTTCGCAAATATCTCACCACTTTCTCTAAAGCTATCTTGATAGATATAACCATAACTAAAATATCCAAGAGGTGATAAAACAAAATCACCTATTAAATAATCTTTTGCCAAACCAAGCTCGAAATTTGCATTATAGCTCTTATATTTACCTTTGATATCACCTTCTAAATATCTCTCATTTTCATTAAACGCTACCAAAACTGACCCACCGCTTAATAACTTAAATGAGCCAAAATCATAGGTGTAATTGGCCGCTAAGCTCATAGTTTCGCTTTTAGACTTCGCACCGATATCAAAATCCAAGCTTGATCTACTAGCACCAATACCATAAGATACGGTCGCATTGTCTAAATCATGGGCTAAATTTATACTGATACCACTTTGATATCCATCGAAGCCATCACCATTATATCTTTTGTAAGTTGGATTGATATACCAATAATTTTTAGGTTTTAAAGCATCAAATCCTAAATCAATAACATAATCACTAGCCACAGATGCGACGAAAATTCCATTATCATAAGGGTTTGAGCCATAAGCAAATAGAGTTGAATTAACCGGATTAATGCTAAATAGCAAATTATTTTGATAAAAGCTAGTGTGATTAGATGTCGTAATCGAGGTTAAATTCGATACAGAATTGCCCTCTATGCGACTCATAGTCTCTTGATATGTGTTAGAATCGCTTTGATCCAAAGCAGCGAAGAAATTCTTATATTTATCATCTAAATTCGCTTCTTTTCTGATATTTCTCATAGTTTGACTAAGTGTCTCTGAGCCGGTCTGATAGGCATCTGGACGAACTACTGGGGTTATGATTATATTATTATTTTGGCTATTATTATTGCTTGGGTCTTGGGTGTTGTTGTTTTGTTGATTATTGTTATTTGTGGTATTTTGGTTATTTGGTGTTTGGTTGCTTGATTCTGGGTTGCTCGGTGTTGGCGTTGGTGTGGTGGTGCTACCTTGTGAATTTGAGCTTTGAGAGTTGCTATTTTGGTTATTATTATTGCTTGGGTCTTGGGTGTTGTTGTTTTGTTGATTATTGTTATTTGTGGTATTTTGGTTATTTGAATTTGGGTCTGATGGTGTTGGGTTTGGCACTTCAGTTTCATGGATTGGTGGTATAAAGATTGGATCTTTGTTTATCGTGGTTTTATCGCTATCAAGTTTCATCTCAAAGCTAATGCTATTATTGCTAGCGATATAAATTTGGTTAAAGTCATTAATATGATTAGATAGATCGCCTAGCGTGATTTTGATCTCTTTATCCACGGTGTAATACTGCGCTAATGGATTATACTCCAAATTTCCGCCACTAATACTATAATCCTTAGCGATTAATTGCGAGTTGTCATCATTGCCAAAATCCAAAATAAGCTTTGAGTTTTGGCCTGTTTGCGAGTATGTACCATCGACTACTAAATCGCTTAAATCCTCATTTCCAGGGCGAATGATTGAGTTATCATTGGTTAAATTGTGCTTAATCACTCCATTACCGCTTAGAATTGAGCCGTTATTGACATAGACGCTTCCAGCTATTTGTGCTGTTTTGCCATCTTTGCTTAGTAGTCTTATACCGCCATCATTTATAACAGTAGCACCCTCATAGCTATTAACCCCACTTAGAGTTAAAACCCCACTGCCTGATTTGATAAGGCCTACATTTAGATTATCTAAATTTTTAGGCAAATTATATGCTTCAGGGTTGTGAGTATCGGCTTCCCATTTTCGTTGGCTTATATCGTTGCTAAACTCAGTATCATTTCCCTTAGTATCTAGCGAATAATACACCGCAGTTTCGCCATACTGACTACTTACATCAGCATCACTTAATCTATTCGCGTCTAAGATTCCTATACCTTTTAAAGCCTTATCAATATCCAAAATTCCTTGACCAAATAGATCCTCTTTCGTAACCTCTTGAACCCACGGATAGTCATCATCATCAATGGCAGCCATACCACTCATACGATCATATTTCCAATTTATACCAAAATATCCAGAATTTGATAAATCCTTCTCAACGGCTTTTTCATCTATACTACCATCTTCTTTTTTTGGAATTTTGCTATCTACATAAAATATTGTGTATCTCTTTGAGCTAGAGCAAAGAACATTACCATCACAAAGAGTTTTTCCGGTAGTAGTCTCTTTTAAAACAATTTTAGGCCCTATATAGTCTTTATTGGCTGTAGAGAGCAAGGTATCGGCTATCTGTTTGCCACTCATAAATGGGAATTTTTGAGCTACTAAGGCAGCAGCGCCAGTCACCACAGGGGCTGCCATAGATGTACCGCTAGAGACCCTATATAGATCATTATCCAACTTACCTGTTAAGATATCTTTAGTATTATAACTAGCATTTACGCTATTGATATTTGTCCCAGGTGCTGCTAAACTAAAGTTATAAACACCTTTTAATCCATTAGAATATGTAGTAGGAGCACTCAAATAATCAAAATTATCATTTCTTGTTGTGGCTACTATAAATTTACCATCACTATCCTTGCTAACTTGTGCGCTATCTAAGGCCGTTACTACAATTATAGATCTGATCTCTTCATCATAGTATGGAGCTAGAGCCATAATCCCAGGAGATATGATCCCCTCATTACCAGAGGCAAAAACACTAAGCATTTGCTTCTCTTTAGATAGCTTTATAAGATCACTTGCAGTTGAATCTCTTTGAATTAACGGGATATAATCATTTGGATTATTAGCATTTTTTAGAAATGAAATCGATGAACTAGTAAGCGAATTTAATCCAGATAGCGGATAAACCGTGGCATTCCAACTATTATTAATAGCTGCGATAGTTTTATCCTTAAAATACTCATATACATTTGGGGCTGTAAAACTAGCTGAACCAGAAGTATTATGCCCTGTTATCTGAACGCCGTAAGCCTTGGCGTCTGTAGCGATTCCGCCTATTTGGCCATCAGGCTTGGCTAGTATGATACCTGCTACATGGCTACCATGAGTATCAACTGAAAAATCCGGCGTATAAGTGCTACCTCTATACTCAGAATAAATTTGATCCACGATCTGACCTGATAAGTTAGGGTGGTCTTTGTTAATAGCGCTATCTATAACCCCCACAAACACGCCACTACCCGTTACGCTCTTGTCATTATAATTAATAAGCTCAAAATCCGTAAGGCCAAATAGATATATAGGAAGAATAAGTGATAATTTAATGGATTTCATAAATTTGCCTTAATGTTTTATACTGATTATTATATAATAATTTATATTATAAAAATATAAAAAATAATTATAATCTTTAATAAGATAGTAAAAATAAATTTGATATAATCGCTCAATTAATCAAGGAAAAAATATGAGCAAAGAGACTAAATATATATTTGTTACTGGCGGAGTTTTAAGCAGTTTAGGCAAGGGTATAGCCGCTGCGAGTATCGCCACACTACTTAAAAATATAGGCTATAAGGTTAGTATGCTAAAAGCTGATCCATATATCAATGTAGATCCTGGCACGATGAGCCCACTAGAGCATGGGGAGGTCTTTGTGACTGATGATGGTGCTGAGACTGATTTGGATCTTGGGCATTATGAGAGATTTTTAGATGAGAATTTAAACCAAGATAATAACTTCACCACCGGCAAGGTATATAGCTCTGTAATTGAGCGTGAGCGTCGTGGTGACTACCTAGGCAAGACTATTCAAGTAATTCCACATATTGTAGGTGATATCGTAGATCGCATTAAAAAGGCTGCTAAGGGCAATGATATATTGATAGTTGAGATAGGTGGAACGGTAGGCGATATAGAGGGGCTTCCATTTTTAGAAGCTATTAGGGCGCTTAGAAGTGAAGTTGGCAAATCTAATGGTATGTTTATCCATCTTACCTTAGTGCCATATATCAAAGTCGCTGGAGAGCTAAAAACCAAGCCTACTCAACACAGCGTAGGTGAGCTTCGCCGTATCGGTATAAGTCCAGATATGATAATTTGTCGCACTGAAATTCCGCTAAATAGAGAGCTTAAAGATAAGATAGCCGCAAGTTGTGGTATAGAGCGAAACGCAGTTATAGAAAGCTCTGATATGCAAAGCATATATCAAGTGCCATTAAGCTTTTTAAACCAAAACATCCTTGAGCCAATAGCACAAAATTTAAACCTCAAAAATCCTAAGCCAAATATGCAAAATTGGGATAATCTAGTAAAAAGAGTTATCGCACCAAATGATCAGATAAATTTAGCCTTCGTAGGCAAATATGTAGATTTAAAAGAGAGCTATAAGAGCCTAACAGAGAGCATAATCCACGCTGGGGCAAATCTAGATACAAGAGTTATCATCAAATGGTGCGATAGCGAAAAAATAGATTCTAATAATGTAGCCGAAACATTAAAAGATTGCGATGCTATCTTGGTCGCTGGAGGCTTTGGGCCTCGTGGCGTAAGTGGCAAAATAGAAGCTATCAAATTCGCTAGAGAAAACAAAATCCCATATCTAGGAATCTGCCTTGGAATGCAACTTAGCATGATTGAATTTGCTAAAAATGTATTGAAGTTAGATGATGCTAATTCGGTTGAATTTGATGAAAATTGTAAAAATCCTATAATCTATCTAATAGACAGCTTCATCGATGCAAGTGGCAAAAAACAGCTAAGAACGCACACTAGCCCACTTGGTGGGACAATGAGACTTGGCGGATATGAGTGTGATCTACTCAAAGGCTCACTACTAGCTAAGGTATATAATAATCAAAGCAAAATTAAAGAGCGCCACCGCCACAGATATGAAGCCAACCCAAAATATAGAAGCGAATTTGAAAAAGCCGGTCTAATAGTAAGTGGTGAGAGCGATGGACTCATAGAAGCAGTAGAGATCAAAGATCACCCATTTTTCTTAGGTGTTCAATTTCATCCTGAATTTACATCAAGGCTAACTAAGCCAAACCCTGTAATATTAGGATTTATAAAAGCTGGGATAGAATACAAAAATGCTAGATAAAAAGGCTATAAAAGAGCTATTAAGCAGTCGTTTTAGTAACGATATCCATACTAAATTATCTCAAATTCCATTGCCTTGTGAGCTAAAAGATACATTTAAAGCAGCTAAAAGAATCAAAGAGGCGATACAAAATAATGAGCTAATCGCCGTTGTGGGGGATTATGATGTTGATGGGATCGTAAGCACAGCTATTATGGCTGAATTTTTAAGCGATATGTCAGCAAACTATATAATAAAAATTCCAAATAGATTTAAAAATGGCTATGGATTAAATGAAGAGATCATAAATGAGCTAGATAACGCCACTTTGATAATCACCGTTGATAATGGTATAAGCGCTATCGAAGCGGCCAATATATGTAAAAAGCGAAAGATTGATCTCATCATCACAGACCATCATATGCCCCCACCCATACTCCCTGATGCATACGCTATAATAAACCCAAAACAAAAAGCCTGTACCTTCCCAAATATCGAAATTTGCGGAGCTCAAGTCGCTTGGTATCTTATTGGAGCTTTAAAAGAAGTTTGTAATCAAAAAAATTATGATATGGGGAAATTCCTTGATCTTTTAACCTTGGCAATTATCGCTGATATGATGGAGTTAAGGGATTTAAATAGAATTTTAGTCCGCCTTGGCTTGGTGCGTATAAACTCTAGCAAAAGAGCTTGTTTTGAAGCGATCAAAAACTACTATAATAAAGAGAAATTTGAATTTGATGATATTAGCTTTTTGATAGCGCCACTTATAAATTCAGCCGGTAGAATGGATGATGCCACCATATCTTTTAAATTCCTAAGAGCCAAAAGTTTAAATGAAGCAAATGAGTATTTGAGTATGATTAGCGAATTTAACGCTTCAAGAAAAGAAGAAGAGAAGGCGCTTTTTGAGTCTAGCCAAAATGATATAAACGAAAATGAAGATATCATAGTTACTTGGGGCAATGAGTGGCACGAGGGCGTGATTGGTATCGTCGCTGGAAGACTAGCTAAAAAGTATAAAAAACCAGCAATTGTCTTTAGCATAGATGGAGATAAGGCCAAGGGTAGCGCTAGGAGCGTTGGTAAATTTGATATCTTATCTTTGATCGCTTCTCAAGAGAGTTTATTGTGCGGATATGGTGGGCATAAGGGCGCTGCTGGGCTGGTGATAGAGAGTGCGAATTTGGATAAATTTAAAACCGCTATAAATCAATCTTGCTTTTTACAAGAGCTATATGAATTTAGCGTTAATGATGAGATTTTAGGCGAGATTGATCCATCGGCTATAGATTATGAGCTTTTGGAGATTTTGGAGTTTTTCGAGCCATACGGCCAAAAAAACCCACGGCCACTCTTTGAGCTTAAAAAAGCTATGGTAAAATCAGCCAAAAAAATAGGCAAAGAAGAAACTCACCTAAAAATCATCTTACAAAAAGAGAATAAAACCCTAGAAGCGATATTTTTTAACTACGATTATATGCCAAAAAGTGGCGAAAATATAGATATCTTAGTTACCATCTCTAAGAATTCATTTCGTGGGCTAATCACCCCGCAACTACTAATAAAAGAGATTATAAGACAGGAGCAAAAATGAAATTAAATTTTATCAAAACCTTTGTAAAGCATGAGAGCTTTAGCGGCGTTTTGCTAATTATTGCTACGATTTTGGCCTTGGTATTTCAAAATGGCATTTTAAGCCACTTCTATCAAGAGATTTTAAGATCTGAATTTAGCATCGGATTTAGAGAATTTACCTTAGCTAAACCACTGATTTTATGGGTAAATGACGGCCTTATGGCGGTATTTTTCTTTGTTGTGGGATTAGAATTAAAGCGTGAAATTGTAGAAGGTGAGCTATCCAATCCTAGACAAATAGCCCTACCAATTATAGGTGCTCTTGGCGGAGTTGTCTGCCCTGCTCTTATATTTTGGGGATTTAACTATGGCGATGAGTTTGCTATAAGGGGATGGGCTATACCTACTGCTACTGATATTGCCTTTGCACTTGGGGTGCTTATGCTTCTTGGCAATAGAGTGCCTAGCTCTTTAAAGATATTTTTGCTAACCTTAGCTATTATAGATGATCTTTGTGCGATCGTGATTATAGCGCTATTTTATACAACTGAGCTATCTGCTACTTCGCTTGGAATTTCATTTATTTGCTTAATTATTTTATTTATCCTAAACCGCTTAAAAGTAAATAAAAAATCGATATTTTTGCTATTTACCTTAATCCTTTGGTTTAGCGTGTTAAAAAGTGGCGTCCATGCTACCATAGCTGGAGTTTTAGCCGCATTTTTCATCCCTATGAGAGATAGTGCTGGCACAAGTATGCTAAAAGACCTTGAAAAGGATCTTCACGGCGTTACAAGCTACTTTATCTTGCCGATTTTTGCCTTTGTCAATGCTGGAGTTAGCCTAGCTGGAGTTGATCCTAAGCAGCTTATAAATTCAGTTGGCTTAGGGATATTTTTGGGGCTGTTTTTTGGTAAGCAATTAGGGGTATTTTTATTTAGTTTTATATTTATCAAATTAGGCTTTGCCAAGCTTCCTGATGGGGCAAATTGGCTGCAATTTTATGGAGTTTGTATATTAACTGGAATTGGCTTTACAATGAGTTTATTTGTAGGCGCTTTGGCTTATAATGATAGCCCAGTATTTTATCACGCTGATAAATTAGCGATATTATTAGCTAGTTTTGTCGCTGGAGTGGTAGGATATATCTATCTATTTTTACTATGTAAGCCAAAAAAGAATATCGATTAAGGAGATAAAATGAGAAGTGACAATATCAAAAAAGGCTATACCAAAACCCCACATAGATCGCTACTAAGGGCAACTGGTCTTAGAGATGAGGATTTTGATAAGCCTTTTATAGGCGTGGCAAATAGCTTTATAGAGATAATTCCAGGGCATTTTTTCTTAGATAAATACTCTAAAATCCTAAAAGATGAAATTCGCAAAAATGGCTGCGTGCCTTTTGAGTTTAACTGTATCGGCGTAGATGATGGTATCGCTATGGGGCATGGCGGTATGCTCTACTCTCTCCCAAGCCGTGAGATAATAGCAAATTCAGTTGAAACCGTGATGAATGCTCACTGCCTTGATGCGCTAGTTTGTATGCCAAACTGCGATAAAATCGTCCCTGGAATGCTCATGGGAGCTTTAAGAGTAAATGTCCCAACTATATTTATAAGCGGTGGGCCAATGGCTGCTGGAGTTGGGCTTAGGGGTGAGGCCTTGGATTTAAATTCAGCTTTTGAGGCTGTTGGGGCGTATGAAACAAAGCAAATAGATGAAAAAGAGCTTAAACATATAGAGTGTAACGCCTGTCCTGGTGGCGGTAGCTGTAGTGGAATGTTTACGGCCAATTCTATGAATACCCTTTGTGAAGCGATGGGCGTGGCCTTAGAAGGCAATGGAACTATCCTAGCTCTAACCAAAGAGCGTGAAGAGCTAATCAGAAAAGCTGCGAAAAGAATCTGCCAAATCGCCCTTGATGAGAGATATAAAATCAGAAATATCATAAATACCAAATCCATTCACAACGCAATGGTCGTAGATATGGCAATGGGCGGTAGCTCAAATACAATTTTACATATGCTAGCTATCAGCCGTGAAGCTGGTGCGCCACTAGATATAGCAAAACTAAATGACATTAGTCGCAGTGTCCCACATATAGCCAAAATCGCCCCGAGCCTACCTAGCGTGCATATGGAAGATATAGCCAAGGCCGGTGGGCTAAGTGCGGTTATAAATGAGATAGCTAAATTTGATGATAAATTGCTAAATTTAGATGCTCTTACTATAAGTGGTGAGAGCTTAGGCGATAGGGTCAAAAATGCTGAAATTTTGGATCAAAATATCATTCACACAGTAGCAAACGCCTACTCAAAAGTCGGCGGACTAGCTATTTTATTTGGTAATTTAGCCGAGCAAGGCTGCGTGATAAAAACTGCTGGTATAGTCGGTTCAAGACAATTTAGTGGCAAAGCGATCTGCTTTAACTCTCAAGATGAAGCCATAGAAGGCATCAGTAGTGGCAAGGTCAAAAAGGGCGATGTGGTTGTTTTAAGATACGAAGGGCCAAAAGGAGGTCCAGGAATGCAAGAGATGCTAAGCCCAACTAGCCTTATAATGGGGCGTGGGCTTGGGGCTGATGTAGCCTTAATCACTGATGGGAGATTTAGCGGTGCAACAAGAGGCCTAAGTATCGGCCATGTAAGCCCTGAAGCTGCTGAAGGCGGTATGATAGGACTCTTAAAAGATGGCGATATCATCGATATTGATGTAGATAAATACAGCATAAATGTTCGCTTAAGCGATGATGAGATTAACGCTAGAAAAAAAGAGTGGAAATACGCCGGCAAAAAGATAGATAGTCGCTGGCTAAGACAATACCAAAAGCTAGTTACCAACGCAAGCAATGGGGCGATTTTAGAAGCGTGAGATGATTTAGCCCTTTTTTGGGGGGCTAAATTTTAGATCTGATCTTAAGCTTATATCAACTTATATAAACTTAAGATTTTATCTAGAAATATGGTTTAAAGCTATATTTTAGCTTTATTATGCTCTTTTTTGATTTTTATAGCTTCAAATATGAATTTGATATATCCGCCTTTATACCATTGTTTATGTGCTTTTATAAGGGCATTTCCTAGTTTATAGCTCAGATGATTTTTGATATTTTGGTCTTTTTGATTATTTAGTTTTAAATTTTCTTGTAAGGCTTTTATCTGCTCTTGCGTGATTGGCTTTGGCGGTTGCGGTGGCGTGGCTAACTGCTCTTTAAGCCTATTTATAATTTGTGGGCTTAGGACTCTATCAATGTGTTTTGTGATATTAGGATACAAATGCCCGATATACTCATCTATAAACTCCATAGAATCTTTGAAAAATACGATATTTGGTATAAGATAAGAGCGGTCTATATCCCTATCAATCTCTATATCCCTATCACTTGGAATAAGGCTTAAATCAAATAATTTCATTTTTGAATTTGGCTTACATAAGAAAAATGCGATTAAATCGAAGTATGGTAAAGATACGCTATTTGGGGTATTTGGACGAGCGTTAATATAAGATTCACTATTTGCTAAATTTTCATCATTAAATTTGACTATCAAACTACTATCTATTATCGGCTCGGCTTGTATTTCGCAAAATATATTAAGCTTTGAAGTTGGCTTAACAATATTCTTATCCTTATTTTTTAAATGTATAGAAGCACAATGCGATATTGTTTGAGCCCAATTTAATTTTGTTATCTCTCCATTGATTTCCAAATTCCAACTATGCATTCCAATAATTTGATACTCTTCATATCCTTCAAAACTCAAATAATTATCACCTTCTAACCTATAAACAATCTCATCATACATTGAATTTTTAGGATTAAAAATCTTAAAATTCCCCACTCTTTTCATATCTTGCGGGGTTAATATCTTAAATTCAGGTAGATTGATATCTAAATGCTTATTTGAAATTTTAAAACAATCAATATTTTTAGCAATCTCTTTGCCGACATATCGATTAACTATTTCAAGCTGATGACCGCCAAATTTATTACCAAACTGGATTATCTCGCTTTTTTCATAATAACTTTGCATATCTATAATATTTAACCCAAAATAATTAGCCAAAAATCTATGCATATTGATAATTATCTGATAATCTCTAGTCCTATAAGGTAAAATCAATATACAAACCGGCTTTTTAAGCTCATATAAAGTTGCGTATAAATATTGTAAATTTTTAAATATTATCTCTAAAGAAAGGTTTTCTATAATATTATGATTATCTAATTCGTTAATCACAGATTCAGTTACTATCAAATCAGCATTTTTAATAGCTTATTGATTTTTTTCTCGTTTTAATTCATATAAATTTTGTAAAGAAGTAGTACCACCTAAAGCCAAATTTGTCACATTCGCATACTCTCTAAGACCTTTTTGTAGCCCATTTACCATCACAGAGTTGCTACCACCAAGAAGTATGATATTTTTCATTTTGCCAACTTTTAAAATTTAATTTCAAAAGCAGGCAGTTTATCAAAAAAAAAAAAAAAAAAAAAAAAAATGAAATTAGAAATTAAAACTAATAGAAATATTTAATAATAAATTAAGATTATAACAATTCATCTAGCTTTGAGACTTTATAAATTTCTCAATATCAAATCCACAAATATCAAGCCTAACACGATTAAATCTATCAAATTGGGTATTCTCATCAACTAGCATTTTCATCTGTGCCCCACTCCCACCAAACGCAAATGCCTTAGATAATTCGCCTTTGCGATTTACCACTCTGTGGCAAGGATATAGCTTTGGATTAGGATTATTATGTAGAGCGTTGCCAACAGCCCTAGCCAACTTCGCATTACCCAAACACAGCGCAATCTGAGAGTATGTAACCACCTTGCCTTTTGGTATCAATCTTAACAAATTATAGACTTCTTGATTAAAATTCATCACCACCTCATAATCCTTAAACATCATTTAAGGTTTTGCTATCGCAAGGGAAATTCTACTTAAAAAGCTCAAATATTTTATCTAAACAATTTAATTTAAAGCTATATTTTAGTTTTATTATGCTCTTTTTTGATTTTTATTGCTTCAAATATGAATTTGATATATCCCCCTTTATACCATTGTTTATGAGCTTTTATAAGGGCATTTCCTAGCTTGTAACTTAGATGATTTTTGATATTTTGGCTATTTATTTCTAAATTTTTAATCTCTAGATCTTTTTTATTTATCTCTTCTTTGAGTGAGTTTATCTGCTCTTGCGGGGTTGGTTGAACTGGTTGTGGTGTGACTGGTTTTGGTGGTTGTGGTGGCGTGGCTACTAAAACTGGTTGTTTGCTTCGCTGGATTAACTCTTTAAATTCCATTTTTCTAGGATTAAATGGCTTTATAGCGTGATTTTGAATTCTACTCTCTAGCTCATCTAAATAGTAATTTATATCTTTTTTGGCATCTATCCCATCAAAATCAGCAAAGTGATATTCCCACCATTTTAACCCCAAAAGTCTCTTGATCGTAGGCTCATCAAAGCGGTATTTGAGTATTCTAGCTGGACTGCCACCCACTATAGCATATGGCGGGACATCCTTAGTCACGATGGCATTTTGAGCCACTACGCACCCTGTGTGAAGCGTAATCCCTGGCTTTAATAGAGCATTTGTACATACATAGACATCATTTTCAAAAATAGTTGGCCCCGGCGGCGGGACTAGGGCGCCATGCGGAGTGTGTGTATAGGGCTTTTTGATACGCTCTATACTAGCATCTTTAAAGATATAAAAATTTGGATCATAGATAAAAGATGAAGTTGAGATAGTATCCAAAGGGTGCTTTCCTGCTATGAAATTTAACCCAACAGCAATAGAGCAATACCTTCCCATTTTGATATCTAGTCTTGGAATAATCGCATTTGAATAGCTAAAACTCCTCATTTGACAAGCGTTATTACCTCTATTTATAGTAGAGTATTCTTCCATAAAGCCACTATCTGGGACATTTATCATTTCATCATCTTTGTAGCGACAAATCTTGCCATTTGGATAAGCCATTAATACATTAAACTCTTCTAAATACTCTCTAACAAATTTATTAACTTTTATCTGCATAATCTCTCCCGCGAAACTTTGGCGGTAGGTTATCAAAAAAAAAAAAAAATGAAATTATAAAAATAGATTAGTTGATTTATTTAAGATTAATTTCAGTTAATTTAAGACCAAAAATACTCTTAGGATCTTAGGAATTTAGTGTTTTGGTAAATTTGAAATTTTAGATAAATTCAAGTTTTAGGAAATTAGAGATTGAAATGAGTTTAAATTTCTAGCGAATTTAGAATTCCAAATAAATTTAGAATTCTAAAATAAAAGAACCACCAAAAGCTCTTATCGTTTCAAATTTATAGCATTTTTTATCATCTCATCAGCGGTTGTTATGGATTTTGAGCTAGCGTCAAACATTTTTTGCATCACGATCATATCAGTTAGCGATACACCTAAATCCACATTACTCATCTCCAAAGTATAGTTTTTAATCACAGCTCCATAAATTATCTCGCCATCAGCATTGGTATAAAATATCGGATCGCCTGAGTTGGCACTGGCTTGATATGTGTTTTCGCTAGCTTTGCTTAGGCCTT
The DNA here is from genome assembly GCF_002139935.1 of Campylobacter lanienae NCTC 13004. Classification (NCBI taxonomy): domain Bacteria; kingdom Pseudomonadati; phylum Campylobacterota; class Epsilonproteobacteria; order Campylobacterales; family Campylobacteraceae; genus Campylobacter; species Campylobacter lanienae. The sequence continues at coordinate 1,435,051 of NZ_CP015578.1, forward strand.
GATTGTTTTGGAAGTGATATAGTGCTACTTTGGCTACCGTGGCGATATCCCCATTATCAAAAACGGCCAAAATATCCCCGCTATCACTCATAGTGTATTCATGAAGCAAGCCTTCGGATTTACCATTTTTGGCTACTCGCAACTCTGGGTTGCTCTGCTCGGCTGGGCGAAGACCATCAAAACCGCTATTTGGGATATTTGGATCATATGGTGTGCCTAAATTTAGCTCTAAATTTGCTCCACCATTATTTATAGCACCCAAAGTATTGCTAATCAAAGCGCCCCTTTCATTGTATCTTAGCTCACCTTGAGTGACGCTAATCATCTCTCCATCTGGACTAAGCACACTCACCAAAGCATCAAAAGCGATATTTTCGCCTTGCGGGACTTGCTTGGTAAATTCAAGTTGTAAGATATTTTTATCCCCATTTGGTGCCCAAATATCAGTAGTAAAGCTCTGTGGGGTCGCCACTTCTTGTAGGACAACTGCTATAGCCTCATAAGTCAATTCACCATCCAAATTTAATCCCGCCACAGCATTATCTACGCTAAAGACAAAAGCACCATTTTCAAGAGTTTGCGTTGTAGCCTCAACGCTCTTGCCATTTTGGTCGGTTATGGTGATTTTCACATCTTTGCTAACTGAATTTGGATGGTGAATTTCAGGCGTTTGATGGAGATTGCCGACGATTGTTATAGTATTGTTATCCTTATCGATTTGAGTCTCTAAATTTTGAGTATTTAGCGCTACTTCTTGGTGTTCTGTCTCAATAGTAGAGTTTAGAAATCCTGCGTAACTCACCTTGGTAGTGGGTGTGGCTGGGATATATAATACCTCTGGTAAATTTATTTTTGTTTGAGCATTTACATTATTTAGCTCTACATTTTCGCCAACTGGCAAGGTATATGCCTCTACATTGCCATCTACAACTCCAAGCTTATTTAAAGCACTTTGCCCAAGGGTAGTGCTACTTAAATTCGCCATAGTCCCTAGTAGATACAAACCGCTTCTATTTACCATATCTCTATTTACATCTAAGGCAAAATCACCATTTCTGGTAAAATACTGCTCTCCGTTAATGCCAACCAAACCAAAAAACCCATCTCCATCTATAGCCATATCAAAGACCTTATCAGTAGGTTGAAGGTTCCCTTGTTTGAAATTCAAAGATGTAGCCATCTTCGTCGTGCCTAAGCCGATTTGAGAGCTTACAGGTGAGTCAGATGCGCCTCTTAATGTGGTATAAAATAGCGATTTAAATTCTGCTGTTGAGGATTTATAACCTACGGTATTGATATTTGAGATATCATTTCCTATGGTATTATGGCCAAATTCAGCTGTTTTAACGCCATTTACGCCATTATAAAATGCCGTCATCATGATATATTTTCCTCATTTTCATTGCTAGAGCCTGATGAGCTGTTATTTGAGCTATTATTTTGATTTGAGCTATAAGTAACTGGTTCAGTAAATTCAAGCACACTATCCATAGCTACATACTCGCCGGCCACTTTGATATAGGCTACACCATTGTCAAATTTCACAGCTTCAACAGGATATTGACCTAGCAAGGTCTCCCTAGATGCGCCACTAGTATCTAGATATTTTGCTTTTATGAGATATTCGCCTGGCAAGGTTGGGTCGCCGTTATTGTTTTTGCCATCCCAAGTAAATTTATTAACTCCAGCTTTGATATCGCTGATACTGACATTACGCACGACATTGCCTACAGAATCATATATCTCTATCGTTCCACTCTTAGCATCTAGTGGGAAATATAGGCTAAAATCAACCGAAGATGAAGTGGTATCTTTAGCCACAGAGTTAGTTAAATTAGCCATCTTGCCTAGAGCGCTCATAGCATTTAACGCAGCGCTTGATTGCATCTGCTGGCTTAGCTGAGTCATTACTTGATTGGTCTTTTCTTGCATCTCAACTGTGGCTAGCTGGCTAGTTTGCTCAAGCATCTTAGCGCTATCCATAGGTTCAGTTGGGTCTTGGTATTGAAGCTCTACTAAAAGAAGTTTTAAAAAGGCATCTTTGTCTAATTGCGAATTTGGATTTACTCCACCTGATACGCTATCGGCTTTTTGCTTGGCTTCATTAGCCGCCCATATATCAGTAGTAAATTGTGGTGTTGAATTTACAGATGTTGCCATGCTTCTCTCCTAGTTTTTAAATTTATTAAGCAACTTTTATTCCTAAAAATATTTTGGCAAGATAACTTCCAAGATTGTCTCTTCTTGATTTATCTCTTCTTCATTTGCTTCAAGGTTAAATTTCGCTCTTTTTCCTTGGTTTTGATTTTGCTCTTTGTTTGCGTTGTCACTAAAATTCATGGATAGCTCACTAAAACCCATATTGACAAGACTGGCTTTAAATTCAGCCTGATGCTGCATAAAAAGCTGCATTGTTTGAGTGTTTGAGTTGAAATTTATATGCAAATTTGAGCCACGATTGATAAGCGTAACCTCCACTTCACCTAAATTTCCTGGATTTAAAGTAAGGTGAAATCTCGTAATTGGTGGCTTATATTCGCTGATTTTTTCTTGTAATTGCGTAGCGAAATTATCAAAAACCTGTCTAAGATGCGCTTTTGGCTCTTTAGAGTCTAGTTTTGCCATATTGATTATATCTTTGGTTGCTTGATTTGAGCCATTTTGATTATCGAAATTTTCAGAGCCTTTCTCGCTGGTTGTCTCACTAGAGCTTGATGAGATATTTAAGCTTTCATTGAGAGATTTTGAGCTTTGCTCGCTACTTTCTTTGATAGCTTTTTGCATGATATTAGCTAGATACTCATCAACGCTAGATATGCTTTGAGTTTTGTTTGAGATATCGGTTTTTGGCTCTGTGGTGGCTTGTTTGATTTGAGTTTTCTCATCTATCATAGGTTCATCTAATATATTTTTGCTCTTTTGGGTGCTATCTTTTAATAGCTCTTTTAGATCGATTTTCGTCTCTGGTTTTGGCTCAATTTTTGACTCTGATTTTATTTGAGCTTTTGGCTCATCATCATTTAAATTTGTATTTTTGCTATCTTTATTTATATCCACGCTTTGACCTAGCATTAATTTGCTTAGGATATTTTTGTCGCTATTTTCTAACTTTGAGATGGTGCTTTCTATATCTTTTTTGGTTATTGAATTTAGATTGATGGCGTTATTTATCGTTTGGATATTGCTAAAAAATCCTTTGGAATTTAAATTTTTAAACTCGCTTTTTAGAGCCTCAATCCCATCTTTGGTGATTTTAATCTTGCTTAATCCTAGATTGAATTTTTCACTTAAATTTAGTAAATCTTCTAAATTTTTAGCCCCTTTTAACTCTTGTATATTTTTCTCAATTGATAAAAATTTATTTAAATTTGAGCTTACTATATTGCTAATTCCTGTTTTCATCGCTCCATCTTGAGAGTCCAAAAGAGCAAGCAAAGTGATAAAATCAGCATTTTCAAGCATTATTTCATCTGAATTTTGTGCTACTAGCTCAAATTCATTTTGCGGTGATTTGATATTTTGATTATCTATATTTTTAGTAGATTTCTGGCTAGCTTCGGCCGTGCTTTGGGCAGTTGTGGCAGTTGTGGTGGTCGTTTGAGATTTTTCATCTTGTGGATTTTTGGAATTTTGCGAATTTTCATACTCTTGGACGCTATTTTCAATCATTTTATGAAAGCTATCTTGCTCGCTTGATGGCCTGTTTTGATCTGATTTATTTGATACATTTTGGACTTGTGTGGTGCTATTTAAACTTGATAGAGCTTGATTTAAACCTTGCATTTTTTATCCTAATTTAGCTATTTTCGCAGTTTCTTAGCAATTTCTATTCCGCATTTATCACCATAAATTATAGTTATTAAATTCATAGCAAATTTAGCAACTTTTAGATATAATTAGCGCCAAAAATTTGAAAAATCTAAGGAAGACTTTTGGAAAATATCAGAAATATAGCAGTCATCGCACATGTTGATCACGGCAAAACCACAATGGTAGATGAGCTACTTAAACAATCAGGCACCTTTAGCGACCATCAAACAGTAGGCGAAAGAGTAATGGATAGCAACGATATCGAGCGTGAGCGTGGAATTACCATCCTTAGCAAAAATACATCAATTCGCTATAAAGAGTATAAAATCAACATAATTGACACTCCAGGCCACGCCGATTTCGGTGGCGAGGTTGAGCGTGTTTTGAAGATGGTAGATGGGGTTTTGCTCCTTGTAGATGCGCAAGAAGGGGTAATGCCACAAACCAAATTTGTCGTTAAAAAAGCTCTTAGTCTAGGCCTTCGCCCGATAGTTGTAATAAACAAAATAGACAAACCAGCCGCCGATCCAGATAGGGTTATAAATGAAATTTTCGATCTATTTGTCGCACTTGATGCCAATGATGAACAACTAGAGTTTCCAATAGTCTATGCCGCAGCTAAAAATGGCTACGCAAAACATAAATTAGAAGATGAAAATACCGATATGGAGCCACTATTTGAGGCTATTATAAATCATGTCCCCGCCCCAAGTGGTAAAGATGAAAATCCACTTCAACTTCAAGTTTTCACCCTTGATTATGATAATTATGTAGGCAAAATCGGTATTGCGAGAATTTTCAATGGTAAAATTAGTAAAAACCAAAGCGTAATGCTAGCCAAAGCCGATGGCAGCAAAACCACAGGCAGAATCAGCAAATTAATCGGATTTTTAGGCCTTGAAAGAATCGATATAGAGAGTGCAAATAGCGGTGATATCGTAGCTATTGCTGGTTTTGATGCTTTGGATGTAGGCGATAGCGTAGTCGATCCAAACAACCCTATGCCGCTCGACCCGCTCCATATAGAAGAGCCAACTTTAAGCGTTGTATTTAGCGTAAATGACTCTCCGCTTGCTGGAACTGAGGGTAAATTTGTAACTTCAAATAAGCTTGATGAGCGTTTAGAGAGCGAGATGAAGACAAATATCGCTATGAAATATGAAAACATCGGCGAAGGTAAATTCAAAGTAAGTGGCCGTGGAGAGCTACAAATCACAATTTTGGCTGAAAATATGCGTAGAGAGGGCTTTGAGTTCTGTCTTGGTAGGCCTGAAGTAATTATAAAAGAGATTGATGGGGTTAAATGTGAGCCTTATGAACTTTTAGTAATAGATGCACCTGATGATTGTACTGGCGCCGTGATAGAAAAACTTGGCAAAAGAAAAGCCGAAATGGTAAGTATGAATCCAACTGGCGATGGGCAAACTAGAATTGAATTTGAAATCCCAGCTCGTGGGCTTATCGGCTTTAGAAGTCAGTTTTTAACTGATACCAAAGGCGAAGGCGTGATGAATCATAGCTTTTTGGAGTTTCGCCCACTAAGTGGTTCAGTAGAACACAGAAGTAACGGCGCTTTAGTGAGCATGGAAAATGGCGTGGCTCTAGCCTATTCTTTATTTAATCTCCAAGATCGTGGGGTGCTATTTTGCGATCCGCAAACTAAGGTTTATATCGGTATGATAATAGGTGAGCATAGCAGACCAAACGACCTTGATGTCAATCCTATAAAAGGCAAAAATTTAACAAATGTTAGAGCTAGTGGAAGCGATGATGCTATCAAGCTAGTCCCACCACGCAAACTAAGCTTAGAGCGTGCTTTAGAATGGATCGAAGAAGATGAATTAGTAGAAGTTACACCTATAAATATAAGAGTAAGAAAACGCTATCTAGACCCAACTCTTCGCAAAAGAATGGCGAAAAAATAGAGCATTTTAGATTAAAAATTTAAGCTGAGAAATTCAGCTTAAATATATCTTAATCACATTTTAACCAATTATTGATAAATTACCGCTATAATCTACAAAATTCAAAAAGGAAAAATAATGAAAAAAATAATGCAAGAGCGCTTTTCATGTAGAGAATTCAACTCCAAAAAAATAGATAATTCTATAATTGATGAGATATTAGACCTAAGTAGATTAAGCCCTAGCTCATGTGGATTAGAGCCTTGGAAATTTATGGTAGTAAGCAAAGAAAACGATCTAAAAGAGTTAGGTCAAATTTGTAATAACCAAGCCCAAGTAAGTGAATGTAGCCACGCTATAATCATCATCGCACGCAACGACCTAAAAAGCGGTTGCGACTTCATAAGAACTCAAGTAGATCGCAAACCACGCACACCTGAAAGATTACAAAAAGCTCTTGATCACTTCGCAGATAGATTCAATCCACAAACCGATGAAGAGCTAATGCATTACGCCTCACTCCAATGCTACATAGCAAGTGCCAATATGGTAAATATCGCTCAAAGCCTAGGGGTAAAAAGTTGTATTGTGGCTGGTTTTGATCCGCAAAAATTAGATGATTTTGTAAATTTAGGTGAGCATTTCAGACCTGTTCTTGTGATAGCCTTGGGTTATAGTGATGAGTTAGCACCGACTAAAATACGCCAAAGCAAAGATCAAGTCGTGATCTATAAATAGGCATAGATATGGAAGTAAAATTACTAAATTACACACCGCTTTGGATATGCTCAAATGCTATTCGCACTTGCTGGCAGAGCTTTGATAAAGGCGATAATGGCGGCGAAATAGATCTAGCTTTAATCGATAGAGTAGGCAATCAACTCAAACACGCAAGCACGCTAGAGCATCTATTTTATAACTTTTATATAAAAGGCATTAGCAGAGCTTGCCTCCAAGAGTTAGCTCGCCACCGCATAGCTAGCCTAAGCGTCAAATCCACTAGATACACCCTAAAAGAGCTAAAAAACGAAAGCGAATTTAAGCCTAATGACTTTGATAACGCAAGTAGATATATAGTGCTAACTGGCAATGAATTTGTAGATAACGCAAGCATAAACGCACTTGAGAATTTGCGCCAAATTCTAAACCAAAACACAAGCTTAGATATAGCCAAATACTGCCTTCCAGAGAGCTATAAAACAGAATTAAGCTGGAGTATAAATGCTAGAAGCTTACAAAATTTCTTAAGCCTTAGAAGCTCGAAATCCGCCTTATGGGAGATAAGAAATCTAGCAAATGCAATATATAATGCACTCCCTAATGAGCATAAATTTATCTTTGCTGAGTGTGTATATAAAGATTAAAATAATATAGATTTTGGTAAGAGCTAAAATCTATATTAGCTATATTGTTTTAAAGCGTAAAATAACTGCTAAAGTACACGGTACTAACATTACTAGAGCTAGAAATAGCGGAGTATTTGCCCCAAGCGCTCCAACCCCAAAAGCAATTACCCCAGCTAATCCAAACTGCATAGTCCCAAGCACAGCTGAGGCGGTACCAGAGTGGTCTGTAAATCTTGCCATTGCTAATGTTGTAGCATTTGGCAAAATAAATCCAAGCATACTAATAGCTACAAAAATTCCAGCCTCAAAAATCCAAAATCCAAGCCCTAAAAGCGCTCCAATGCTTACTACTACAAGCGCTCCAAGCATTATAAATAGGGCGAATTTAAGCAAATTTTGACAATCAAAATTTCTAGTAAGCCTAGCATTAATATTAGCAAATAGTACAAATCCAAGTGCATTAATACCAAAAAGAAGTCCATACTGCGTCCCATTAAGGCCAAAATGCCCCATAAATACAAAAGATGAACCAGTAATATAGGCAAAAAGTACCGCCGAAGCAAATGCGCCAAGCAGACTATAAAGTATAAATATCTGCTCTTTTAGGACAAATTTATAACTAGCAATAGTAGCTTGATGAGAAAATTTAGTTCGTACTGGCTGAGTCTCTTTAAGCCCAAAAATAATAAACCCAAGTAGCAAAATCCCTAACATAAAAAGAACCGCAAAAATACTTTGCCACGAAAAATAGCTAAGCAAAATCCCGCCAAATGTCGGCGATAACATAGGCGCAAGTGATGAAAATACCATCATCAAAGCATACACTCCAGCAGCATCTTTGATATCAAAACTATCATTGACAATAGCCCTAGCAATCACCACGCCAGCACAACCGCCAAGCGCTTCAAAAAATCGCAAAGTAATAAAAATATAGATATTATCCACTAGCACACACCCAAGACTTGAAGCAATAAATATCAAAATTCCAATTATCAAGGGAGTCTTACGCCCAAATGTATCACTTAAAGGACCATAAATAAGCTGCCCTAAAGCAAATGCTATAAAAAAACTAGCAAGACTAAGCTGAGTAAGAAACTCACTAGCTAAAAAGCTACTTTGAACATGCGATAGCGCTGGTAGATACATATCTGTAGATAGCGGTGCAATGCTAGACATAAAGGCTAAAATAATGATTAATTTAAATTTAGCAAATCCATGGATCTTTGTAGTGCTTCGCATAAAAAAATAGCCTTAAAAGTGTAGATTATAAAAAGTGGCCGGGAGAAAGGGATTCGAACCCCTGGAGGCTTTCACACCTCAACGGTTTTCAAGACCGCCGCTTTCGACCACTCAGCCATCTCCCGAGTATATTATTTAGAAGTTTTTTGTTCTACCCAGCTAGCACCTTGATTGACCTTTTCTTTAGACCATTCATAGGCATCTTTAGAATCCTCTTTGACTCCGTGCCAAGTATTAGAACATCCGCATAATAACAAGATAAAAGCACAAAATATATAACGCATATAAATCCTGTAAAATGGAGGCGACACCCAGATTCGAACTGGGGGTAAAAGCTTTGCAGGCTTCTGCCTTACCACTTGGCCATGTCGCCATATGCTAGTGGTGCCCAGAGCCGGACTTGAACCGGCACGGAAGTAATTTCCGAGGGATTTTAAGTCCCTTGTGTCTACCATTCCACCACCTGGGCTAAATATGGAGCGGGAAACGAGATTCGAACTCGCGACCCCAACCTTGGCAAGGTTGTGCTCTACCCCTGAGCTATTCCCGCAATAAAATAATTTTGAAAGTTGAATAATATCAAAAGAAAACTTAAAGTTTAATTTTGTTTGATTAAATTTGGCTAAATTTAGTTAATTTTATTTAATTTCATTAAATTATAAGCAAAATAATTGTATCATTCTCAAATATTTATCCAAATGGGGTTATAGCTCAGCTGGGAGAGCGCTTGAATGGCATTCAAGAGGTCGGCGGTTCGATCCCGCTTAACTCCACCACTTAAGCTTCTTTTAAGTTTCAATCAATCTTTTTTAATTCGTTTCAATTCCCTTTTTATCATACTTTATTACTTTTTTTGATTATTTAGAGCAAATTACCATATCAAAGGCTATCTAATGGCAAATCTAAGTAAAGGGCCACATAGAGCGTCTCTTAATACTAGTCGCTTTAGGCTTTGATAAATTTGTAGATACTAGAGCATACAAATTCTTTGTGTTAATCACCCATTTAATACGGCTAGTGCTAATTGGAGTGATATGGATTTAGAAAATAAATTTAGACTATTAAAGCAAGGCTAAAACCCTAGCTATGATACCTTTGATTGCTTGATAGCATAAAAGCGCATAACATATTTAGAAAAATCCCCACACAAACACTAGCCCCAAAGCTAAACACAGCATGTGTCTGACTCATACAAAGCACCCCAAAGCTAAATATACTAGTCATCGCCGCCACACTAATACCAAAAATTTTGTCCTTGCTAGGAGATTGTTTAAGAGCAAAAAGCAGATAATCCACCCCGACAGCACTTGCTAAAATCACGCCAAAAATCACAAAAATATTAATATCAAAAAATATCATAAATATCGTAAGAGTGGCAATACTAACACCAAAAATCAACCCAATAAAAATCAAAGCTCTTTTAAAACCAAATACAAAATACAAAAAAACAAAAGCAAGCAATATCCCAAATATCTTTAAATAAATAGCATTTATCTTCACAGCAGTTAAATTCTCATTTATCATCTGCGTTAAATCATAAAATTTCAATCCATTTAAGGATAAAATTTCATCAAATTTCGCCCTATCTTTGATATCATGTATCAAAATATAATTTGGATTTTCAAAGAAAAAAGCAAAATTTTTTAAGATTTTAAGGTTTTTTAGCTCACTCTCATCCAAGATCGCAAGCTCGTCAATTTCGCTCTTTATCTCATCATCAAAATCCCTAAAATCCAGGCTTTTTAGCCTCTGTTTTATAAACTCTTGGCTTTTTGGATCATTGATAAATCCATAAAGATAGCTAATATCAGCCACCTTGCTAAGGGCGGATAAATCAGCATTAATATCCCTGGTATAAACTAGCTTTAAATCGCTTTTTAAACCGGTGATTTGCGATAGTTTTTGAGCATCATCGAGCAGCTCTTTAGGCGATTTGGCGTAGTTTCTAATATCATCTTTAAAATCAGCAAACACAAGACAAATAAGACAGATAAACACAAATAAAATCGCATATAGCGGATTGAACTTAAATTTAGCAAAGAGATTTTGGATTTTAGATAGTAAAATCTCTATGAAATTTGGATTTTTAAATTTGGTATCATTAAAAATTTTAGGAATTAAAAAATATGATATTAAGAACGAACCCAAAAGTCCAAATAGACTAAAAACAGCAATTTGGTGCAAGAAATTCATAGGTGAGAATAAAAAGAGAAGATAGCCGCTCATCGTGATCAAAAGTGCTAGTAAAAATAGTTTTTTTAGCTTAAAAATACTATTTGAGCTTATTTTACTTCTACGCTCCAAGCCAAGCCACCCACAACTAAAATCTAGCATAAGCCCTACCAAACTAGTGCTAATGACAATCACCAAAACATGAATACTATCAAAGAATAAAAATGAACCCCCAAGCCCACAAACAAATCCAAAAATTGGCGCTAAAAATATCAAAAATATCTTAAAATTACCAAACATTATAAGCAAAAATCCAACAGACAAAAACACGCCCACAACGCCCATAATAGCGCTTTCTTTGAGCCCTTGCTTCTTACCAAAAGCACCAAAAATAGCCCCACCACTAAGTATGGCGCCATCGTTTTTTAAGATATTATAAGCTTTTAAAAGCTCGTTTTGATCATAATTTTCTTTTAGCTTGGCTTTAGCATAGATGAAATCACCAGCTTTTAAAAATCCAGTTTTTGGCTCTATTTTAATATTTGAGCTTAAATTTAAGATATTAGCAAAATTCAAAAGTCCCAAAATATCATCTTTTAAGCTTAAAATTCCGTTATTTATAGGCGAATATATATTTGTAATAGCCAAATTTACAAATTCATCATCAATTTTGCCTTTAAATAGCGCTAATTTAGCTACTTTTAGCTCATTTTTTAATTCATCTAGATCCTCTATTTTATAAAAAATCTCACTAAAAATTTTAAAATTTTCTAGCTTTTTTAGGCTCTCTTCATCTCTTGCAAGAATGTTAATCTCACTTGATAAATTCTTATTTAATTCCCTAAATACAGCATTCTCATCGATATTTAAAAAGCTAAAAATATCGCTATTAATCTTATGAAAATTAAACCCTATATAAAAGCACAAAAGCAAAAATATAGAACCAAAAATCGCTAATGGTTTTTTCATTTTATGCTAAATTCATTTATTGTTTCATCGCCATTGATTTCTCTCAAAACTATCTTTTTGACATAGTTTGAGCCAGAAATTTCGATATTTTTAAAGATTTTTGATATCAGATATCCTTTTGGCGTTAAATTAAGCTTCCAGCTCTCTTTTGTCCCAACTAAATTTATATCAAATTCCGCTTTTAACGCATCTATATTTAAATTTATAATATCCAATAAAAGTTTGATATCAGCACTCTTATCCTCTTTTTGCCAGCTACCATTTCTCATCAAAAAAACGCCATTTTTATCCACCTTAATGCTACTAAAAATCGGCGTTAAAGTAGTCATAATAAATTCGTTATTTTTGATACTAAACTCACCGCTACTTAAAATAGCCTTTTTAAATCCGGTGATATTTTTGGTTTGGTTAAAATCCCCGCTAACATCGCTTTTAATTATATTTTTAAACTCATAAATATCAAAGCAAAATGCCATTTGAGCTATTAATAATAAAATTTTAATTTTCATATTTTGCCTTTAAAGCCCTATAAAACCCGCTTGGCAATTCATACATACTAAGGCGTTTTTGGATATCTACGCAGACTTGAGTGGAGTTTGCGATATTTAAGATTTCACCATCTTTTAGCACCTGATACTCTAGTTTTAGCATGGTTGTAGCATCTTTTAATCTAACTAGAATTTCAGCCTCATCGCCAAAAAATAGTGGTTTAATATATTTAATATCTAGCTTTACTACAGGCAAGGCAAAGCCATCATCTCTAAAATTAGCATAATCATAGCCAATCTCCCTTAAAAACGCACACCTAGCCGCTTCAAAATATTTGATATAGTTACCATGCCAGACCACATCCATGCTATCAACATCATAAAATTCAACCCTAATTTTATATCTAAACTCCATCATCTCACACCCCAAAAATCAAAAAAATTAAACCACAAATGCGGATATTTTTTACACATATTTGTTAATTTATCAGCATAAATTTGAGCATATTTATCAACATTTTTATCTCTATCAAGCACCACTTCATCAGCGATATTATCAAATGTAAGCTCATAATTTTCGCCATTTTTTATCGCCCAAAATGTGCTAAGCTTCGTCTTTAAAAGATGAGCTAAAAGATAAGGTCCAGCGCCTATCTCACACTTGCGACCTAAGAGCTCTACCTTTGCGTTTTTGTTGCCATTTACTGCAACTCTATCACCCATAATACCGATATGTCCGCCACTATCAATTATCTCTTTTATTTTTAACATTGTAGCCATATCAAGGTTTGAAACTTCAAGCACTTTAATAGGCACTTTGCTAACCTCCTTTAGAATTTTAAAAAATTCGCTTGAGTGCTTTGTATACATTAAAATTGTAATATCCAAATTCGCAACTTCATTTGATATAGTCCTTGCTATATCGATATTACCGAAGTGGCTTACTAAAAGCACTCTACCTTTTTTGCTATTTAAAAACTGGTTTTTTATCTCTTTTTCATTCATTAAAATTATATTATCTCTATTTATTCTTCCTTGCCAAACGCAAAATTTATCGCAAATTGATATAGCAAAATGGTAAAAATTCCAAAATGCCCATTTAGTTTTTATCCCATTGCAAGAGAGTAAATTAAGATAAAATTTGATATTTTTACGCTCATTTTTACATATCAAATAGTATATAAAACTAACCAAAAAAATAGTAGGTTTTAATAAAATTTTAGGCATATAAGCGACTAAAAATAGAGTTAGTTTAAGAAGCCCTCTACCTGCTTTTTCTTTTTGTAAATGCCATGAATTAGCCATCTAATAGCCTTTTAAATATAAATTTTGGCAAGGCAAAAAAGTGCTTTGCGTGAATTTTGCTAATCAAAAGATTATCTCTAAATGCCCTAAAATGCGATACTCCATCCTTATCATACCTAACTAACACATCAAACCATAAAATTTCAACGCCTAATTTAAAAAACAGATATAAAATCTCTATATCAAAATCCATTTTATAGGCTTTGAGCTTGGGGAGAATTTGGTTTGTAGAATCTAATGGATAGATACGAAGACCGCACATAGCATCTTTAAGATCTGCGCCAAGAGTGTTTATATAAACCCAAAAATTTGTAATTTTTCTGCCATAAAGCCTTGCTTTTGGGGCGTCTTTGCCATAGATTGGATTAGCGCAAATTAGCGCTTTTGGATGATCTTGACTAAGGGTTATAAAGTCTCTCAAATATAAAAGATCGTGCTGCATATCGGCGTCTATTTGAAGTGCGTGAGTAAAGCCATTTTCTATTAAATATTTAAAGCCATCTTTCATAGCCGCACCCTTGCCGCCATTGGTTTTTCTATATATTATTTTTGCTTTTAAATCCTTTAAAATCTCTTTATGCTCTTTACTTGAACCATCATCAATGATTAAAATTTCAGCCCCAAATTTGCTTAATATCTCAACTAATCTTGCTAAATTTTTACTATGATTAAAATGCGGTATCAAAAATGCTAATTTATACATATTCTACCACTTGCACAAGGTTTATCATTAGCAAAAATATTGAAATATAGCTTATTTGATTTGATATTTAACTCGAATTTCGCAATATCACCAGGGCGTAAAAAGCTATTGAATTTCATAGTTTCGATTTTATTTGTATGGGCCAAATCAAGCCCAAGATTTTTGGCTAATTCCATCACGCACTCAATTTGTATAAATCCAGGCACCAACGCAAAATCCAAAAAATGCCCATCAAAATAGAATAACTCATAACCGACAAATGCCTTAAATACAGCGTTTGTCTCGCTTAAACTCTCTTTGGTAAATTCAAATTTATACTTAGTATTTAGCAATTCATCAGCCACAATTTTAGGTAGTTTGCCCTGCTGATTTCGCTCTATTTTGGGGACTATTTTAAAATACCTTATATTGTTTTCAAACTCAGCTCTCAAATCGCTTTTTAAAGCATTGATAATCGCTATTTTACCATCATTTCTAAATCTCTCTTTACCCTTTTGACTTAGGGTTATTATCGCACTTATACGCTCTTTTGTTTCACTCAAAACACAAACGCAATCCTCTATAAGCTCATTTGATAAAATAACTTGCTCAACGCTATCAAGGCTTATTCGTTTTTCATTGATTTTTACTATCCTATCAATCCTACCTAAAAGCGTGAGTTTATCGCCATCTACAGCCGCCAAATCACTAGTTTTAAAGCACTCACACCATGGCGAACTAACTATTAAAACGCCATCTTGGGTGCTTAATTTTACCCCATTAATCGCTCTAAATCCACTATTTATCTCAAAGGCCACAACGCCCGTTTCTGTACTACCATAGATATTTATACAAGTTGCAAGCTTATTAATCTCATTTTTTAGACTATCTTCTAATCTACCACCAGCGTAGATTATATTTTTAAGCTTGGCTAAAAGCTCTTTTTTATTACTTTGTAAAAGTGCTTTTAATATAGTTGGGGAGCTTATTAGAGTGTGGTTATTTGGCTCTTTTTCATAGATAAACTCTGGATAATTAAGAAATTTAGGCTCTATTTTAGCACCTAAAACTAATGGTAAGAAAATTTTAAATGTCAGCCCAAACATATGTTGATGAGAAACACTGGCTAAAAACTCATCACCAAACTCAAAGCTATCTTTGAGCACTAGGGCTTCTAATTTCATCTGATAGAGGGATTTTTCTATTAATTTTGCCTCTCCACTACTGCCAGAAGTCTTAAGATAAAACTTGGCATATTCATCAATCTCAAATTTACTTGATGAAGTTGATAAAATTTTACCTAAATCATCGATCAAAAATCGTCCATCATCATCGCTGAAATTTGAGCTTAAAATAAGCGGCTTTAAGTCCAGCGAAAGCGAGGCAAAAAATGCTACGATGAAGTCGTTGCTATCTTCTAAATAAATTTTCACACTCTTAACGCCAAGCGTTTTTAAGCCGCCAATTGCTTGAGCAATAAGCTCTTTGTAGTTTTCTAAAAACTCTATCATAACCTTAAAACAAATCTCCTATAAATCATCTCACCAAAAAACAAAATACCCATCAAAATATATGATAAAAATCCGCTATAAAATGCCCAAGCCTTCTCATCTAAAATCGCCAAAACAAGACAAATCAAACCATTAAACGCAAAAAACCAGATCCAAATTTTAGTAAGTTTGCGTGTATAAATACGCCCATTTTCATCTAAATTTGGATTTTGTAAAAGGGCAAATTTGGTAATCATCGCTACCCCCTTTAAACTCGCGTAAAAAATCACAAACGCAAACCCGCTAATAATAATCGGATAGGCAAATTTCAACCCATCAAATAAAAAAATCAAAACAAAAAATATAGCCACAAAAAGCTCAAATTTATCCCTAGAAAAGCAAAATTTTAAACCCCATAAAATAGCCAAAATCAAGACAATAAAAGGGGTAAAATCCCTAAAAAACACAACCACAAATGGATAAAAAATCCCAAAAATAATTAGTAAAATTTTAATTATCAGCAAGCTTTTTTGACACTATTATTGCGATATCTTCAAGTGTTTTAACATTTTTAAAGTCTTCTGGCAACAAGCGATATCCCGTTTGCTTTTTGACATAATCTATAAGATCAACCGCATCAATGCTATCAATACCCAAATCTTCATAAATCAAGCTTTGCGGCGTGATTTTGGCTTCGTCTATCTCAAAAAGCGTGATTAATGCGTTTTTTAAAATTCCAAATATCTCATTTTGAGTCATTTTCTATTCTCCTTGATAAACTTCGCTAAATTACTAACATTAGCAAATATCTCTTCTAAATTCTTGCTTTTGCTATCAAGAACTATGCCATAACGCTTTGTAATAGCAAGTCCAAGCTCTAAGGCATCAACGCTATCAAGCCCTAATCCATCATTAAAAAGTGGCGCATTCTCATCTATATCATTAGGCCTAATATCTGAAAGATTCAAGCTTTCAATTATAAATTCCTTAACCTCATCTATCATCTTAACTCCTTATAAATTTTTAAAATTTCATCTTGTAATCGCCTAACCCTAATCGGATCTGGTTTATCAGCCAAAAATTCAGCCAAATTCAAGCTATTTTCGATCTTAAATTTATAGCTAATACGCTCACTTGGCACACTAAACCAACTCTCATTTTTCCTAAGGCTTCGTGGCCTCATCTCTATGATAACAGGCGTCAAAATTTTCGCCGCTTTAATCGCTATAAAAAATGGCGCCTTATGAAAAATTATATCATCTTTTGTGCGAGTGCCTTCTGGAAATATCAGCAAACTTTCGCCATTTTCTAAGCTATTTAGGCTTTGTTTTAAGAGCTTTTCGTTATCTTCATTTGAGATATATCCACAAGCTTTTATAGCAAAAGCTAAAAATATATTTTTTCCAAGCTCACCCTTAACAACGCAATTTAAATTCTTCACACTACTTAAAAAAAATACAACATCAAGCAGCGATGGATGATTAGCGATGATAATCTCCCCACTCTTGCCTAAACTACTAGCATCAAACTGGACTTTTAAATAGCCACTAATCTTACAAAGCCATATAAAAATCCCCCAAGATAACCTAACAAGCTTACGACAAAACCTCTGCACAAACTCAAATTTATTAAATTTCAAAAGCACAATCGGCATAAAAAGCAGATCACCAAATAGACATATAAATCCAAACGATGAGTATAAAAACGCCACTCTTAAAATTCTCAATAGTTGCATCTATACTCCCATTTTAACGCCCCGTCAAAGCTACACCATGAGCTATTTTTGCCATAATTTTCTAAAAAGCAAATTTCACTATAATTTGCAGTTCTATTATCCGGGCTAAATTTTAAGCTAAATTTATCCCCTGTTGTAATCATCATACCGATAGCAACGGCAAATGGATCATTTTTATAATAATCCTTATTAGCCCCTTCAAAGTAGCTAATTACAAAGGCTTTTTGAAATTTCAAAGCATTTATAATAGCATACTCAAGGCTCGCCATTGCCGATATAGCAAATACTGGACTATTATTTTTAGCTTCTATGCTTAGCATAGCAGGGGTCGCATTTAATACTGAAAGGCTAAAAGCCGTTGGTGAAACTTCGCTTTTTAGTACATTTAATAGATCCAAACAACGATTTGTCTCGCCAAAATAAGAGCTAAAAACAATAGGCATATCAAGCTTAATTTGGCTTGTGATATCCACACAAAATTTAGCACACTGACTAAGTCTGCGGCGAGAGATGGGAGCCACCCTAGAAATATCAGGCTGGCGATCATACCCCCCACCAAGATTAAAGCTAATTGCCCTAAAATCTGATATATTAAAGCTTATCACTTCGCAATATCGCCTTTTAAGGCCACCCCGGTCATTATATTGCCAATAGCACATTCATACTCGGTTGTACTTTTAAATTCTTGCTTTTTAAAGTAGCTTGTCAAATTCACAACCTTAGTGGCATTCTCTTTTTTTGCACTATCGGCAAAGCTTATAAGTGCTGAGATAAAGGCTCTTTGGCAAGCTGCTTCATTATCCTTGCCAACTCCATTTGTCTTTTTATTTGAGACTAGACCTTGTTTAATCACCTTGCCTTGTGAAGCACCAAAAACAAATTTAATATCACTTGGCAACTTCTCTTTTGCAAGTGGTGAATTTAGCGCATCTTTGATAGAGTAGCGGACAATCTCATTTGAACCATCTTCTCTTACAACCTTTGACTTATCGGCTACGCCACAACCTGTTAAAAATAGAACTGCTATAGCAAAAACTAAAAATTTTTTCATTTTTTCTCCTTTATTAAAGTTTTTTAAATATCAAACTAGTATTTACCCCACCAAAAGCAAAGTTATTACTCATAACAAACTGCGTATTTATCATAGTTTTTTCTCTTAGATAGTTGAGTTTAGCGCACTCATTATCTATATTTTTTAAATTGCGAGTTGGATAAAATTCATTTTCATTCATCATCATTATACTAGCAATCGCCTCGATAGCACCGCACGCACCAAGAGTATGGCCGATATGCCCCTTTAATGAACTTATAGCTATATTTGAGCCAAAAAGCTCATTTGTAGCGATACTCTCAGCTATATCGCCATGCTTTGTAGCTGTAGCGTGAGCATTGATATAGCCTATATTGCTTGATGAGATTTTCGCATCTTTAAGGGCGAATTCCATCGCCTCTTTCATAGTTTGAGAATTTGGGCGTGTGATATGAGTCCCATCACAAGTAGAGCCAAAGCCTACTACTTCAGCAATCGCCCTACCACCACGCCTTTTTAGGCTATCTTCACTCTCTAAAATCACATAGGCTCCACCCTCTCCAAGCACCAAGCCATCCCTATTGACATCAAATGGAGCCGGGGTAGATTCTGGCGTATCATTTTTGGTGCTAGTAGCATAGAGTGTATCAAAGACATAGGCCTCACTAGCACAAAGCTCCTCGGCCCCACCTGCTATCATAGCTTCACAAATTCCATATTTTATACTCTCATACGCATAGCCAATAGCGTGAGACGCACTAGTACAAGCGCTTGAAGTTGGGATAATACGCCCTGTTAATTTATAAAATAGAGCTATATTGGCCGCTGTTGTGTGTGGCATCATCTTTATATAGGTATTTGCGTTACAATCACTCTGTCCATCTAATAAAAGCCTTGCCATTGAGGCTATCGCATCGGTGCTTCCTGTGCTGCTACCGCTAGCAACGCCAAATTTGGATATATCGCTATTATTTAAACCAGCATTTTTTATAGCAAGCCCAGCCGCTTCTACTGCGTATTGTGATACACGCCCAAGTGAGCGAAGCTGCTTTCTATCCCACTCTTTTGGCGGTTTGTAGCCATCTATGGGCGCTGCGATTTTAGTCATTAAATCTTTATATTTATCCCACTCGCTCATGTATCTTATGGCGCTCTTATTCTTATCAAGAGCGGTTTTAAACTCTATCCAGCTTTTACCAAAGGCGCTTACAAAGCCATATCCACTTACAAAAACCCTATTTAGCATAATCCGCCATTTACTCCTATAACCTGCCTTGTGATATAACTCGCATCTTTACTAAGCAAAAACTCAACCACGCCACTCACCTCATCTACGCTACCAGCACGCTTAGCTGGGACTGCAAATTTGATGAAATCTTCATTTATATCGCTTGTCATATCAGTTTGTATCACTCCACAAGCTATTGAATTTACTGTTATATTGCGACTAGCAAGCTCTATAGCTAGGCTTTTGATAGCCCCATCGACTCCGGCCTTGCTCGCAGCGTAGTTGCTTTGGCCTCTATTGCCTATAACACCACTAACTGATGTTATGGCGACTACTCGGCCTGGCTTTTTAGTGCGGATTAGAGGCATTAAACTTGGATTTAAAACATTATAAAAACTATGTAAATTCACATCAATTACCCCCTTCCACTCATTTTCGCTTAAAGCTACAAAGGTATTATCGGCTGTGATTCCTGCATTTAAGATAATAGCGTAAAATGCTCCATTTTTCTCGATATCATCTGTTATAACCTTACGAGATTGCTCAGTATCACTAACATCAAATATAAGCTTACTGCCAAAACTCTCCTCAAGCTCATTTTCTAAGCTTTTTAACTCATCACTATCGCTTCTGGCATTTATCACAACCTTATATCCAGCCTTACCAAGGCGCAAAGCTATAGCCCTACCAATACCCCTAGAACTACCTGTTATCAAAACTCTATTTAGCATTTTTCAACTCCAAAAACTGCTCTTTGCTAGGACTTAAAACACTCAAAGTAGCCTTAGCTACTAGCTCATCTTTAAGCCAAATTTCACTCTGCCAAACGCCAAAACCACTCTCATCTTGTATAGAAACGGCTGATTTTATCACCACTTCATCCCCGATATTTAGGCTATTTTTATAAATTTCAAAATCCCTAGCACTAAGTAAAAATCCAACTCTAAATTTATCCTGACTCCAAATCCCCTTATAAGCCCCAAGGCTTTGCGCCATCATCTCAATAGCCTTATAGGTATGAAACACCCCGCCATCCAAAAAGGCATTTTGCGGTTTTATAACCCCTTTAACCTCGATAAATCCATCGCCAAATTCGACCACCTCATCTATCAAAACCATATCCCCACTATGAGGCAACTTAACTCTCATCATCTACTCCAACCACCATACCAGCGTTATCTCCGCCAAAGGCAAATGAGAGATTCAAGCAGTTTTTTATCACACTTTTAGTGCTTTTGGTGGCCAAATTTATCGGCAAAAGATCGCCATCAAGCTCATCTAGAATTTGCATAGGGATCATTTGGTTTTTTATCGCCATTAGACAAATTCCAGCTTCCACCGCACCAGCAGCGCCCAAAGTATGACCGATATTTGCCTTTATACCACTAGTTGGGGTATCAGCTAAGGTGTTAAAAATCGCTTTTGACTCCATTATCTCATTTGCTTGTGTGCCTGTTGCGTGTGCGTTAATATAATCAATTTTGTATTTTGAAGTTAGGCTATTTATAAGCTTTATCTGCTCTGTCGCCTCTGGATTTGGCTGCGTGATATGAAAAGCATCGCAATTTGTCTCAACCATCTTTAATCTATAATCTGAAATTTTATCACGACACATTAAAAACGCAGCCGCCGCCTCGCCAATATTTATACCATCTCTATCTTTGCAAAATGGCCTAGATGGGTTATCTGATAAGACACCAAGCGAGTCAAATCCAAGTAAAGTAAGCGAGCTTAAACTATCAACCCCGCCTACAATCACAGCATCACAAAGATCTAATTTTATAAAATTCCTAGCGCTCTCAAATGCCTTAATCCCAGAAGTACAAGCAGTAGAAACTCCCATACTAAGCGATTCAAGCCCCAAAAACTCACGCACAAAATTAGCCGGATTAGATAGGGCGTTTCTACCCATTATAAATTTATCACTACAAAATCCCCCATCTCTAAAAGCCTCATAATTCTCCTCCATGCCAGCTGTAGTAGTACCGATCACCACGCCGATACGATCTTTGCCATATCTTTTAATAGCGTTTTTTATCTCATTTTCTAAAGCCAAAATAGTAGCTAGGAGAATTTGATTGGTTCTGGTTTGATACATTTTGGGTGTATTATGGCTGAAATTTGGCAAGGATAGATCTATTTTGCCAACTAGCATATCTTTATTTATAAAATTCTCTTTTTTAAATGCTCTTTTGCCATCACAACAAGCATTAAAAAGTGCATCTTCATCCCCAAAGGGGCTAAAAATTCGTGGTAGGCTAAGATACATTTTTAACCTTATAAATTTTATTATCTATCTTTATTGTAGCCTCTTTGGTATTTTTGCTTAAAAGCTCTAAAATCTCTAAAAATAGCTGATTATAATCACTATTTGGCCTTAGAAATTTAAGATTTTTAAATTCGCTATCTACTAGCTCTTTATCAGCCAAAGGCATACCAAAAGCATCGATCATCACAAATCTATAAATTCCATTTTGATTACTTACAAATAGCCTATTTGCTCTATTTTCATCCGCCACGATAAACTCTTTTTGGTTGAAATTTTCAAGCTTTGGAGCGGTGATTTTGTCTGAGCAACTGGCCAAAAATATAGCAAGAAAAACTAGCCAAAATTTCACCTACAATACTCCCAAAGCGCATTTAACGCTTCATCGCTTCTACTAACATAAGGATTGCTCTCATCCCACGCATAACCAGCTAAGACAGAGCATATATTTCGCTTTATGGTTTGATTTTTGCCATTGTAGATTACATCTTGGAATTTGGTATTATACCAGCCCTCTACATAAGTTCTAAAGGCATTTACCCCCATCATCAGCGGCTTTGCATACTCTTTTTCTAAATCACAAGGCTCATCTTTTAAAATTTTATTTAGGCATTTTGAAGCTAGTGAGGCTGAGTGCATAGCGATTGTTACTCCAGAGCTAAATACTGGATCTAAAAATTCAGTCGCATTGCCAAGCATTATAAATCTATCGCCATAGAGTTGGCTAACATTTTTAGAATATCCTTGGATATATCTAGCTGGCGTGTCCCAAATAGCATTTTTTAATAATCTATTTAGCAAAGGTGCTTTATAGACATGGGATTTTAGCGTCTCAAGCTCATTTAAATTTTCTATTTTAATATACTTATCTTCACCAACCACACCTATACTACATCTACCATTACTAAATGGTATAAGCCAAAACCAAACACCTCTATACTCTGGGTGAGTTGTGATTAGAATTTTATTTCTATCATATAGTGGCTCTGTGATATTATCTGTAATATGAGTGAAATAGGCCTTTTTCTCGCTCAAATGGCTCTTTACTTCAAGCCCCAAAAGCGTAGGCAACACACGAGAATACCCGCTAGCATCTACTATAAATTTCGATTTTACAACCTCCCCATTACTAAGTGTCGTAAGCACAAAATCCTTTTGAAAGTCTATATTTTTAGCTTCGGTATTAAAGCTCACTTCAACGCCTTGCTTGATCGCTTCATCTATCAAAAGCTTATCAAATTCGCTTCTTATCACCTGAAAAGTCGTCCCATATCCAGGAGTGCTCTTATCACAAAAATCAAAATATCGATACTCATCGCCCCAACTAAAAGAAGCGCCATTTTTATACTGAAAGCCATATCTATTTACCGCATCCAAAAATCCCGCTTCTTCTAAGTAATTCATACAATTTGGCAACAAGCTCTCCCCTATCACAAAGCGTGGGAATTGCTCTTTTTCAACGCAGTAAATTTTAAAACCATTTTTACGCAGCAAAGCACTACTTATTGATCCGCTAGGGCCAGCACCTATGATTAGCACATCGACATTTTTCACAACTTTTCACCTTGATTTGTTTTGAATATTTGTATTCTATTTAAAAATAGATTAAAATAATCTGATTTTTATTAAATTTAGACTTAGTTGTTACTATTGTGATTAAATAATTATTAAATATGAAAAAATTTAAGTTTAAATTAGTAGAGATATGGTTATAATTTGCCACTTTTAAATCTGAAAAATTCAATCCATTAAACTTTATAAAAGCCTCTTTGGCTGTCCAAATCTTATAAAATTCCAAAATTTTATCGCTTGATCTTTGCCATAATGCCCTCTCGTCATCATTAAAGCAAAATTCCACCACTGAATCAAAATTTCTACTTTTTAACTCTTCGATATCAATCCCGATTTTGCCCTTACAACGAGCGATGGCGGCTATATTTTTCTTATGTGATATACAGATATGATCTTTTAATTTAAATCGCCATTTTAAAGCTCTAGATATTATAAAGCCGCTATTGCCCTTTAAATTTCTATGCTTTTTTAATCTTCGCTTATCTTTTTTATATAGTTTAAAATTGTTAATTGCTCTTTGAGATATGTAAATTTCAATTTTCATCTTAGATTGATTAAATTTATTTGAAGTTTAAAAATATTAAAGATAAAACCCCAAAAAGCATTTAAAACGCCTTTTGGGTTTATAAATTTATTGCTTAATTTGTAATAAAGCTGTTAGCATTTGGTCACTTGTAGTGATGGTTTTGGAGTTGGCTTGGTAGCCTCTTTGGACTACAATGAGTTGAGTTAGAGCCCTACTTAAATCCACATTACTCATCTCCAAAGCACTTGCTGTGATAGTCCCACGCCTACTAGTTCCCGCTGCGCCAAAGACTGGATCACCGCTATTTGCCGTTTGGCTAAAGATATTTCCGCCCCTAGTCTCTAAGCCTTCGTTATTTGTAAATACCGCTAGGCTCACTTGCGCTAAGCCAAAGCTTCTACCATTACTAAAGCTACCTATTATCGTTCCTGATTCATCTATCCTTGTGCCTGTTAGGTTACCGGCGGCGTAGCCATCTTGGACGATATTGTCAGTTGAGCTTGGGTTATCGTTACTTCTTAGGCCGTTTGAGTCGCCGATTTTACCGAAATTTAGCTCTATATTTTGGCCGGGAGCTGAGCCGTTATTGGCTGTGAAGGTCAGCGTCGATGGGGTAAAGCCTAGTAAGGTTCCATCGTTATTAAACCTTGCTGAGCCTGATATTACATTTGATACAGCGCCATCAGCATTTAGCACACCTGGCTCTGGGACTTGGATGAGAAGAGACCACTCGGTGCCATTTTCTGGACTATAACTCACCTTTCTCCACTCAAATTTAATCTCATGTTTAGAGCCTAAACTATCATAAATTTCAGTTGTAGCAGCGTGGCTAGACATTGTAAGGTTGCTACTAACTCTTGAGCTAGTTCCTGTGCTTAGGCCACCGCTAAGGCTTTTGAATACATCAGCTAGGGCTGAGTTTTCATTGATATTTTGTGCTAGATTGCTATAGCCTGTAACTGAAATTTGCATATTATAGTCATTGATATATGTATCTTGATTTGATGGGACTTGTTTTTGGCCATTTGCGTCAGTAAAGGCATTTGGGCTATCTTTTACCGGATTACCACCTGGACCAGCTGGGTTTGCTTGAGTCATATGACCATCATTTTGGCCGTAGCTAGCATCACCGGCTGGGTTTTCAAAGACGAATTGACCCTTTTCATTGACTGTTACTTTCACCCCATCATTTAAATTCGTATCTCTATATGTGGCGTTGCTATGTTCGTTACCGGTTGGAGCTGGTAAGCCATTAGCGGCGTTATTATTAGCATCTGGATTTCCATCGGCATCTAGCGGAGAATTCCACTCTCTTGAGGCGAATTCGGCCAATTTGTCATTAGTTACTAACTCTCTTACAGCTTCTTTTAGATCATTTATAGTGGTAATTTGCGCATTATTCATTATTTGATTTGATGAGTTCAATATATTTACCATTACGCCTACTGCAGCTTCAGAAATCGGTTCTGTTACGGCACCATTAGCTTTAAAACCATTAAATGTAGCTTGTGTATCTTGTAATGCTCTTTGTATTTGCTGTTGTACATTTTGTTTAGCTGTTTGTACATTTCCGTTTGCTGCGTCAATAATGCCTAATATTTTATTTGTGATATATGTCGCACCATTTACGGCATTTGAGACATTAGAACCACTATAATTGACATACTCTCTAGCGTCTGTTTGCATAGCTTTTCTTAGATCTTCTGTGGTTCTAACTACCCTAGCAGCACTATCGCTATATAGATGACCCGCTTCAGTGCCAGCAGCTGATGAATAGGTGTATTTATATGCGGTTATGATATTTGTGCTTTTGATAGATGTGCTATCATCTTCATATGTTTTGATCTTGATATTTTTGGATTCATCGGTGGTGCCGGTGTTGTTGTTGTTTGTTAGTTGGAGTTCGTTGCCATTTATTACGGTGGCTTGGACGCCTGTTTTGTTAGTAAATTCATTTATCTTTTTGGCTACTTCATCCATGCTAGCGATGGTAGTAGCTGGTATCTCAATGCCATTTAGTGAGATATGTAGGGTGCGATTTTGCGCTTGGTTGTTATTTAAATTATTTAAAGGGCCGAATGTAACCTTCGCATCAGCGTAGCTGACCCACATACCTTGACCCTCTCGTAGATTTATCCCTTCTCCTGCGCCGTTAAATACCACGCCTAGATCCACGCCGGCTTCCTTTACTGCTACTTCTTTGTTTGAGTTTATATAATATGTGTTGGTGTTTAGGTCGTTTGGATTTTTTGCTTCACCATCATCCCAAAGGCCATTGCCATTAAGGTCTAAAAAGTCGTTGAATTCATCTAGCGCATAGATTGGGGAGCTTTTGGTGCCTATGTTTGAGCCGGAATTTAGATTGGCGATGATGGCTAGCTCGCTAGTTGGATTAGCCTCCATAGACATACCTGGTTCTATAACGATATTTTTAAGCGGTCCGGTAGGATCTATCATGCCGGTGTCCTCATTTCTTAACCAACCTTGGACTATATAACCATTGCGATCTACGAAATTCCCCACAGAATCTAGGCTAAAATCCCCATTTCTAGTATATAGATAGGTTTTGCCACCATCTGGTGATACGACGAAAAATCCATCGCCTTGGATCGCCATATCGCTTTGTTTATCTGTGGTTTGGATGGTTCCTTGCTTGAAAATTTTGGTTACTGTATTGACTGTGGAGCCAAGGCCGATTTGCATAGAGTTTTTACCGCCTAGATCGCCTTGTGGAGCGGTGGCGACTTTTTGAGTCTGGCTGAATAGATCCGCAAAACTCGCACGAGAATACTTAAATCCTACGGTATTGACATTTGCTATGTTGTTACCTTCAACATCCATTGCTACTTGGTGCGCCTGAAGACCAGTAACTCCAGACCATAATGCGCCCATCATGAGAAATCCTTTATTTTGGAATTTGTTTTGGGCAATTTAAGCAAAAGCCGTTCCATTTGACTATAAATTTATGATATTGGAATTTGAATTTTAGATGAGATAAAAGCAAATTTGAATTAATTTTATGCTAAAATCTCGCATTTTTCTTTAAGGATATATATGCAAATTTCCAAATATAACGCAAGTGGCAATGACTTTATAATCATTCAAGCTATTGAAAATTCCAAATTTTTAAGCCTAGATAGATCGGCTCTGGCTCTTAAATTGTGCGATAGATTTAGCGGTGTTGGGGCTGATGGGTTAATCATCATTAAAGGCTCTAAAGGGGGTAGCGATTTTGCTTGGGAGTTTTATAATAGTGATGGGAGCGTGGCTGCGATGTGTGGCAATGGTAGTCGTGCGGCTGCTTTATATGCGTATAAAAATCAAATTTGTAATAATATTTGTAGCTTTGAAACTGGCGCTGGGATAATCACTGCTAAAATAGGTAATGATATGGTAGAAGTGAGCCTAAGTGAGCCAAAAAAACTAAGTGAGCCATTTAATGAGATGGGATTTGAGTGGAGCTTTTATGATACTGGGGTGCCGCATTTAGTGAGCTTTGTAGATGATTTGGCTAAATTTGATTTAGAGATTTGTAAGGCAATGCGTAAAAAGTATAATGCAAATGTAAATTATGCTAAATTTGATGATGAAAAGCTCTTAGTTAGGACTTTTGAGCGTGGTGTGGAGAATGAGACTAATGCTTGTGGCACTGGGATGGCGGCGGCGTTTTTTACTGGGTTTGAGAGATTTGGCCTGGGGGATAAAATAGCTGTAATCCCTAAAAGCAAGGAGATTTTAAGCCTTAGATTTGATGGGGCTAGAATACATTTTGGTGGTAGGGTAAGCCATATTTTTGATACGGCGATATATTAGAAATTTAGCTAAATTTAAGTAATATTAGCCAAAATACAAAGGATAAATTTGAAAAATATAAGCGTAGCTCACTCGCCTGATGCGGATGATATATTTATGTATAGTGCGATAAATTTGGGCTGGGTTGGTAGTGAAATTTTGCGTTTTAGCTCTAAAGCTGATGATATAGAAACGCTTAATAAAAGTGCTTTAAGGGGTGAATTTGACGCTAGTGCGATTAGCTTTGGGCTATATCCATTTATATGGCAAGATTATGCGCTTTTGCGGACTGCTGTGAGCTTTGGTAATGGATATGGCCCAAAACTGATAAAGAAAAAAGGGGTTAATTTAAAGCCAAATTTCAAGGTTGCTTTGAGCGGCGAATATACCACAAATGCGCTTTTATTTAAAATAGCTTATCCAAATGCTAGGGTGATTTATAAAAATTTTTTGGATATTGAGAGTGCTGTTTTAAGCGGAGAAGTCGATGCTGGGGTGCTGATACATGAGAGCATTTTGGAATTTAGTAGTGAGCTATGCGTGGAGCGTGAAATTTGGGATATTTGGTGCGAGCTTAGGGGAGATGAGAGCTTGCCTCTGCCACTTGGCGGAATGGCGATTAGAAGAAGTCTTCCGCTAACTGATGCGATAGAGTGCGAAAAAATCTTAACCAAAGCTGTTAAAATCGCATATGATAATAAAAATTTGCTCTCTAAAATGCTTTTAGAGCGAAACTTAGTCCGTGTCGATGATAAAAAGCTTGAAATTTATCTAAATTTATACGCAAATGATAGCTCTATAAATATGGATGAAACACAGATAAAAGCCTTAAATAGGCTATTTGAGATTGGTTTTGAGCGTGGATTTTATAGTGCTTTGATAAAAGCTGAGCCAAACTTCATCCCTAGTGAGTATCTAAAAAGTAGGATAAGCTAAATGCAAGGCGATCTAATCGGTCTTGGGGTTGAGACCTTTAAACTAGCTTTATTAATCAGCCTTCCGATGCTAATGGCTGGGCTAATCGCTGGGCTATTAATTAGCATATTTCAAGCTACAACGCAGATAAATGAGATGACGCTAAGCTTTGTCCCTAAGATAATTTTGGTCGTTATAGTGATTATATTTTTAATGCCTTGGATGATGAGCCAGATGATTGATTTTACGGAGCGAATTTTAAATATGATACCGACTTTTATACAATGAAGATTGATTTTAGCAAGTATAGCTCTGTGAAAATCGGCGGAATTTTTGAAGTTGAGCTTATAGATGAGACTATCGAGTTTGATGGAGTGATGATAGGTGGAGCAAATAATATTTTAATATCGCCAAATCCGCCTAAAATGGGGATATTAGGCTCTAAATTTGACTATATAAAGCTTGAAAATGGAGTATTAAAAATCGGCGCTAAAACAAGTAGCGCAAAAATATATAAATTCACCAAAGATAATAATCTAGGTGGCTTTGAGTTTATCAAGAAAATCCCCGGAACGCTTGGGGGATTAATCACCATGAATGCTGGAGTCAAAGAGTATGAGATAGGTGCGAGATTAAAATCCATATCCACTTCAAAAGGGATCAAGCATCGCAATGAGTGCGGATTTGGCTATAGGCGCTCAAATATCGATGGCGTGATATTTGAAGCGAGTTTTGATATTAAGGGTGAGTTTGATAATGAGCTAAGTAATTATCTAAACCAAAAAAGATCTAATCAACCAAAGGGCGCTAGCTTTGGCTCATGCTTTGCTAATCCAAGTGGCGATCACGCCGGTAGGCTCATAGAGGCTGCGGGATTAAAGGGATTTAGAATCGGCGGATGTGGATTTAGCGAGATTCACGCTAATTTTTTGATAAATTATGGTGGTGGGAGCTTTGAAGATGCCTTAAATCTTATAAATTTAGCCAAAGAGCGAGTTTATGAGCTTTTTGGGATTAGATTAAGGTGTGAGGTCGTTATCTTATAAAGGCTATACCTAAATTTATAGAGTTTTGGTATCTATCATAGCTTTGAAGGCTCTTAGAATAACCGCTAAATCCAGATAGATATAGATAAAATCCATTTTTGATAGGGTATAAATAGCCTAATTCTAATGAGCTTTTATTGGTTTTGTCAAATTTAAGATTATTTGTAAAAACTGCTTGAAAAATCGCACCATTATCCATATTGTATTTTAAATTTATATCGCCTCTGCCTTTGTAATTTTGGATATTTGGGTTATCATCTTTGTTATCGGGGATTCTTTGGAATAATCTTGGGGTGATAGTAAGTTTATCAAACTCAAACTCACTAGCGATATATAGCCTATTCCATGATCTTGACAACTCATCATCTTTGCCATTAGAATCGTGTAAAAAGCCAAATTTAAGATTAATTAAATTTCGGTATTTAAGCGGAAATTCTACAAACAACTCTGGCCGATAATTCGTCTCATAAAATGGCGCCGAATCCGCATACAAATCCCACCACGAAATTTGTGTATAAGCAAAATAATACTTCTCATTAAATCCCAAAATATCATCAAAAATCAGCTTTTTCAAGCTTATTTGGAATTGGCTTGAAATATCCTTTTTAAAGCTATTTGGACTAGAATATGATAACGGCATAAAGTAGTTAATATCATAAGTGCTAATCCCCCAAAATAGCTCACTATCTTGAGCCATTTCATCG
This sequence comes from Campylobacter lanienae NCTC 13004, assembly GCF_002139935.1. Classification (NCBI taxonomy): domain Bacteria; kingdom Pseudomonadati; phylum Campylobacterota; class Epsilonproteobacteria; order Campylobacterales; family Campylobacteraceae; genus Campylobacter; species Campylobacter lanienae. Next base: position 1,465,270 of record NZ_CP015578.1, read on the forward strand.
CTTGGTTTTTGCTGAAAATCGGCGGTTAAATCTTGCGATTTTGGTTCATTATTTATATTTAGTGATTTTTGGGCTGCGAGCTTGTAATATTTAAGCGCATTTTCCATATCGCCCTTAGATTCGAATTCAAGTGCTTTTTGATATAGCTTATCAGCTCCAAAAGCAAAATTAAATAAAATTAGAGCTATAAAGCTTAGCTTTTTCATAATCATCTTTGGTATTTATATTAAAAAATTGCTTAGAATTTTCAAATTTAATACTCTTAAATTCAGATCTTTTAGCTAAATTTGATAGCCTCAAATCCCCATTTTGGATCATCTGCCTAGCCACTGGGGCAATTTTAGGGTGATAAAATCCGCATAAATAGTGTAGATGCTCCCCATCACTAGCTAAGGTTACTAGGCTATTTGAATTTGATAACTCATATATTGTTTTAGCCTCTATCAAAGGCGTGTCAGCTGCTATTATAAATACTGGATCATTATAGTATTTATCCAAATTTGCTATCACAAAAATCGGTGCAAACTCCGCAAAATCATCTACCAAAACAGGCAAAGGCGGCCTAAATTTCTCACCCTTGGCCGCCACCTTAACCTCATCAAAAATAGCATTTAATCTAAAAAACAAAAAATGTGTAATACTAGCAAAACCACCAAACTCTAGCGTAGTCTTATCCACGCCCATTCTAGAGCTTTTGCCCCCTGCTAGTATCAGAGCATTTTTCACCTTATATATCTCTAGGATCTACGATTTTACCGGCTATTGCACTTGCTGCTGCTACGGCTGAATTGGCTAGATAGACCTCACTAGTCCTATCGCCCATTCTGCCTACAAAGTTTCTATTTGTCGTGCTGATACATCTCTCACCAGCACCCAAAATCCCCATATATCCGCCAAGACAAGCCCCACAAGTAGGATTGCTAACTACTGCTCCAGTTTCTACAAATATATCCATTAAACCCTCTTTTTGTGCTGCTAGGGCGATTTTTTGCGTTGCGGGGGTGATTATAAGTCTTGTGTGTTTTGCTACCTTTTTGCCTTTTAGGATTTTTGCTGCGATGCGTAAATCACTCAAACGGCCATTTGTACAGCTACCGATGAAGGCTTGATCTATCTTGATATCATCTTTAACGGCTTGGCTTACGCTTTTGCCATTACTTGGCAAAAATGGATATGCTATGACTGGCTCTAGCTTGCTAACATCTATTCTTATGATTTTTTCATAGTTTGCCCCATCATCACTATAATGAATTTTTGGCTCACTTCTTAAATTTACCTTGCTCAAAAACTCTCTAGTGATATCATCAACTGCGATTATACCACTTTTACCACCGGCTTCAATAGCCATATTACAAAGGCTAAATCTACTATCCATATCTAGATATCCTATCCCATCACCTGTGAATTCAAGTGCCTTATACAAAGCCCCATCCACGCCTATTTGGCGGATAACTTCTAGTATCAGATCCTTACCATATATATGCTCTGCTGGCTTACCGATAAACTCAACTTTGATTGTAGAAGGCACCTTAAACCAGTTTTTGCCTGTTATCATCGCATATGCTAAATCTGTGCTTCCCATTCCTGTACTAAAAGCACCGATCGCACCATGAGTACAGGTATGAGAGTCAGCGCCTATAATCACATCGCCTGGGACTACAAGGCCTTTTTCAGGTATCAAAGCGTGCTCTATACCCATATCCTTCTCATCAAAGAAATTTGGCAAATCATGCTCATAGGCAAAATCCCTACTAATCTTAGCTTGATTTGCGCTCATTATATCCTTTGCTGGGATATAATGATCCATTACTATCGCAAATCCTTTTGGGTTGGCAAGTTTTTTAGCACCGCTCTCTTTGAAGGCTTTTATAGAAATTGGCGTGGTAATATCGTTGCCTATAACCATATCTATATTGCTCTCTACTATCTGCCCTGCAAAAACCTCTTTGCCTACATGTTCGCTAAAAATTTTTTCTGTTATTGTCTGTTTCATAGCTTTTCCTTTGAGTTTTGACCAAATTTAAAGGCTACATTGTAGCAAAATTTTGGTATAATCGTGCTTATGAAATATAAAATTTTAACCCAAATATCAGAGTTTTTGTCAAAATTTAATAAAATTTCAACCATAAAAAGAGTTGGCGATTTGATGATTGCTATTAAATTTGATGGTAATTATGAGCTTATATTTGATTTAAATAAATCCCACTCATCCATCTATAAAAGCGATCAAATTCAGATAAAAGAGTATAAAGCACCCTTTGATATCTTGCTTAAAAAACGGCTAAATTCGGCCAAAATCCTAAGCATAAAAACCCTACCAAACAATAGAATACTCGCTATCAAAGCAACTCTTAGTGGCTCGTATAAAGAGATTACTACTACTATTTATTTGGAATTTACAGGGCGATTTACCAATGCGATAATTTGTGATGAAAATGGAGTGATATTAGAGGCGTTACACCACTTTGATAACGATACAAGAAGCATAAAAGTCGGTAAAATTTTAACCCCGCTTGATGAGTTTGAGATAAGAGAGAAGCCAAGTGAGATTATAGAGAATTTTGATAACTATTTTATAGATGAATTTCACAAAATCACACTTCAAAATCTCAATCAAATAAAAGCAAATAAAATAGCAAATTTAGATAGAAAAATCGAGCTTTTAAATAGCAATTTAGCCACCTTAGAAACTAAAGAAAATTTAGAAAATAGAGCCAAAGAGCTAAACAAAATAGCAAATTTAATAATATCAAATTTACATAATTTAAATGATTATGATCGCAAGCTAAATCTCATAGATTATGATGGAAATAGCATAAATTTCACTATCGATACCCAACCCAAAATAGCTGCTAATGAGCTATTTAAAACTAGCAAAAAATTGAGACAAAAAGCAAATAATATTGAAATTCAAAAAGAGAATTTGATAACCAAATTAGAGTTTTTAAACTCCTTAAAAAATGCGATAAACTCAAGCAATGATATGAGTGAAATAGAGATTTTATCACCTAAAAAACAAAACCAAAAAAATGAAAATAAATTTAGCGATTTGGTAGAAAATTTCTATATCAATGGCTACAAAATCAGTCTTGGAAAAAGCCAAAAAGGAAATGAATTTTTGCTTAAAAATGCCAAAAAAGATGACTTTTGGTTTCATCTAAAAGACCGCCCAAGCGCTCACATAATTGTCAAATCAAACAAACAAAACTTAAGCGATGAAGTGATATTATTCGCAGCTAGAATTTGTGTGAAATTTAGCACCAAATCAGCTGGAGTTTATGAGGTCGATTTCACCAAAAGGCAAAATCTCAAAATCCAAAATGGAGCCTTTGTAAATTATACAAATTACAAAACTATAGCAATTCAAATTTAAAGGATAATAATGGTAAAAGTGGAATTCCTAGGGCCAATTGGCGTTGATGCGATGGAGCTAGATGCTAAAAATTTAGCTGAGTTAAAAGAAATTTTATCTCAAAATACTCAAATTTCAAAGTGGCTAGAGCTCTGCGCTGTATCCCTAAATGATGAGATAGTAAATGATATCAATCAAGAGCTAAAAACCGGCGATAAAATCTCGATTTTACCACCGGTTTGTGGGGGTTAAAATGGAGCTATATGATGGCGCTTTAGATGCTAATGAGATCACAAGTCGCTGGTATAATGATAATAGGCTAAAAAATTATGGCGCCATTATAAGCTTTGTAGGCGTGGTGCGTGATGAGGGCGGTATAGATGGGCTTAGCTTTGATCTATATGAGCCGATTTTAAAAGCGTGGTTTGATCGTTGGCAAGAAATAGCAAAATCCCAAAATGCCATAATCTTAATGGCTCATAGCAAAGGCGATGTAGCGATCCATAAATCAAGCTTTATAGCTGGGGTTTGTAGCCCAAAAAGAAATGTTGCTTTAAAGCTTATAAATGAATTTGTAGAAGATTTTAAGGCTAATGCGCCGATATGGAAGTATGATTTGGTAGGGGATGAGCGAATTTATGCTCTTGATAGAAGCCAAAAATTGCCAAATGCTGGCATTTTGGCCTAAATTTCAATGAAAGGATAAAATTGAGATTTAATCTAGTTGAAGTGGCTAGTTTTGTGATTATCATCAGCGGGCTAAGTCTAGCTAGTTCTATCGTGGTGCCGTTTTTGCTCGCTGTTTTTATCGCTATTATTGTCTATCCGATTTTGGAGATGATGAGCAAAATTCATATTAATCGCTTTTTTGCTTTTATAATTTTAATTGGAATTTGTGGTAGTGGGCTTTGGTTTTTAGGCAATGTTATAGCTGGGGCGATTGTGCAATTTAGCACCGATTTGCCACTATATAAGGCCAAAATCGATATCTTTATAGATAACCTTATAATCTATGCTAAAGATCAAGCAGATATCGATATAAGCAACAATCTATTAAGCTTTATCAACCTTGACAAGCTCATTATCACAACCTCAAATTTACTTCTTCAAACAGGAAGCTTAGTCACGCAATCATTTTTGGTCTTTTTGCTTTTAGCATTTATACTATTTGAATCTCAAATTTTTAAACAAAAGGTGGAGTATTTTGCTATCAAAGACCCATCAGCGCTACATATCGCAAATACTTTTATATCAAATTTAAAACGATATCTCGCTATCAAAACTATCTCATCCATCGCTACTGGTGTGATAGTGTGGGGGTTTTTGATTCTTTTTGATGTGCCTCACGCCTTGCTTTGGGCGGTTTTGGCTTTTATCTTAAACTATATCCCAACAATCGGCTCTATCATAGCAGCGATTCCAGCGCTATTGGTTAGCTTAGCTGTCAATGATATAAGTACGACTTTATGGCTAACGCTAATCTATTTAGTAGTCAATATCTCTATTGGGAATTTCATAGAGCCTAGATTTTTAGGCAAGGGGCTTGGGATATCAACGCTTGTTGTGATTTTGAGCCTCTTATTTTGGGGATTTATCTTTGGAATCGGCGGGATGTTTTTAGCCGTGCCGCTAACTATGAGTATCAAAATCGCCCTAGACGCCAACCCTAGAACTAAATTTATATCAATTTTATTAAGCAATTAGCCCCTAAATTCAGCTATTTATGGCTTAATTTAAACTAAATTTAATTTTATTTTATATTTTTTCTATTTAAAAATATAAAATAAATCTAGCAAATTTATCGTATATAATAAATTTATAAATAAATTTAAATTCCTACAAATTCGCTATTTAGGCTATTTGCTGGGATTTTAAAATGATATTAAGTTACAAATCGTTAAAATTCTATTTGAAACATTTATTTCAAAGGAGAGACAATGGGTACAAGAAAAGAGCACGATTTTATCGGCGAATTAGAAATTAGCGATGATGTTTATTACGGCGTCCAAACATTTAGAGCCGTTGAAAACTTCAACATATCTCATGACAGATTAAAAAACTTCCCTAGATTTGTGCGCGCTATCACAAGAGTTAAAAAAGCAGCCGCAATGGCAAACCGAGAATTAGGCCTTTTGGATCAAGAAAAAGAAGGCGCTATCATCGCAGCTTGCGACAAAATTCTAGCTGGTGGATACTATGATCAATTTGTAGTAGATATGATCCAAGGTGGTGCTGGTACTTCAACCAACATGAACGCAAACGAAGTTATAGCCAATATCGCTTTAGAGCATTTAGGCCACAAAAAAGGTGAATATCAATATCTTCATCCAAATGATCATGTAAATTTAAGCCAAAGCACCAATGACGCTTATCCAACAGCACTTCACCTAGCACTTCACGACTATTTGACAGATTTAGCCACAGCTATGGAGTATCTCAAAAAAGCTTACGAGAGAAAAGCTGAAGAATTTAAAAATGTATTAAAAATGGGTAGAACTCAACTTCAAGATGCGGTGCCTATGACTTTAGGGCGTGAGTTTAAAACATTTGCCGTAATGATAGGCGAAGATATCGAGAGAATTCTAGAAGTTAGAAAACTTGTATTAGAAGTCAATTTAGGCGGTACCGCTATCGGTACAGGTATCAACTCTCACCCAGATTATCCAAAAGTAGTAGAGAAAAAATTAAGAGAAGTTACAGGTCATGAGTATAAAGTAGCTGAAGACTTAATAGAAGCTACACAAGATACAGGCGTATATGTCCAAATTTCTGGTGTTTTAAAAAGGGTAGCTACTAAATTATCAAAAGTTTGTAATGACTTAAGACTTCTAAGCTCAGGTCCAAAATGTGGCTTAAATGAGATAAATTTACCAAAAATGCAACCAGGTAGCTCTATCATGCCAGGCAAGGTAAATCCTGTAATCCCTGAAGTGGTAAATCAAGTTTGCTACTCTGTAATCGGCTCTGATGTTACTGTTACATTCGCTTGCGAAGGTGGTCAATTACAATTAAATGTCTTTGAACCAGTTGTAGCATATAGTCTATTTAACTCAATTATCATGCTTGAAAAAGCCATGAAAACTCTAGCTGACAAATGTATAGATGGAATTACAGCTAATGAGAAAATTTGTAGCGATTTTGTCTATAACTCTATTGGTATTGTTACAGCTTTCAACCCATATATCGGCTACGAAAAATCAGCTAGCATAGCCAAAGAAGCCCTACAAACAGGCAAAAGCGTAGCAGATATCTGCTTAGAGCGTGGCTATCTAACCAAAGAAGAGATTGATAAAATCTTAACACCTGCTAATATGCTTAACCCACATATGGGCGAAAAATAATATTAAATTTAAACTCAAAATCTGCTAGGCTTACCTAGCAGATCAAATATAAGGAGAATCTATGGATTTTGTATTGATTTTACAAATCATTGTCTTGCTAGGCGCTATCTTTGTAGGTATTCGCCTTGGTGGTATCGGTATTGGTTACGCCGGTGGTATCGGCGTTGTTATCTTAGGTCTTTGTCTTGGTATGAAACCAGGCACTATTCCTTGGGATGTTATTTTGATCATTATGAGCGTTATCGCTGCTATTTCAGCTATGCAACTCGCTGGCGGATTAGACTACTTAGTCCAAATAGCTGAGAAAATCCTTCGCTCAAATCCAAAATATATCAACTTTTTAGCACCTACTGTTACATATTTTTTAACAATTCTAGCTGGGACAGGCCACACTGCGTTTTCTATGATTCCTGTTATCGTCGAAGTCGCTAAAGAGCAAAATATCAAACCTTCAGCTCCACTATCAATCGCAGTTGTATCAAGCCAAATCGCTATCACAGCTAGCCCTGTTAGTGCGGCCGTTGTCTATATGACAGGCGTATTAGAGCCACTTGGTTGGAGCTATCCAACTCTAATTGGGTTATGGCTAGTAACTACATTTGCTGGTTGTATGCTTACAGCTCTTATAATAACTCTATTTGCTAATCTTGATTTAAGCAAAGATCCAGTCTATCAAGAGCGTTTAGCTCAAGGATTGGTAAAACCATCAGTTGGCGTTCAAAGCAAAGAGCTAAAACCAGGCGCTAAACTATCTGTTGCTATCTTTTTAATCGGTGTTTTACTAGTTGTTCTATATGCTACTGCTATCTCAAAAGTCGGCGGCAAACCGGTTCTTATAGAAAATGTCGTTGTCCCTAGAGATGCTGCTATTATGAGCTTTATGCTAGGCGTGGCTACATTTATTACAATCTTTTGTAAAATTGAAGTTGGTAAAGTAGCCGATACAAGCGTATTTAAATCAGGTATGGTAGCGTGCGTTTGTGTTCTTGGTGTGGCGTGGCTTGGTAATACATTTGTTGGTGGCTATACAGAAGAGATTAAAACTCTAGCTGGTGATTGGGTTAAGGCTGTTCCATCACTACTTGCTGTTATATTCTTCTTTGCGGCTATGCTTCTATACTCTCAAGCAGCAACCGCTAAGGCGATCACTCCAGTGGTTATAGCAGCCCTTGGTATCAGCGCAGCTAATCCAGGCGATGCATATATGCTAGTTGCGTCTTTTGCTGCTGTTTCGGCTCTATTTGTATTGCCTACATATCCTACACTTCTTGGTGCAGTCCAAATGGACGATACAGGCTCTACAAGACTTGGCAAATATGTATTTAACCATGCTTTCTTAATCCCTGGCGTTTTAGCCATTGCTTTTTCTGTGGCATTTGGCTTTATCGCTTGCGTGCTTGTATAATGTAGATTAATATAATTTATAAATTTTATTTAATCCACATTTTCATTATTGCTTGATTGCTTAACTAGCATCAAGCAATAACTTTTATAAATCCAAATTTATAGCTTTAAATTATCTAATAAGTAGAATTCAAGCTCAATTTAAATTACAAAAGAATAAATAAAGAATAATTCCATATAAAACCTAAAATTCATAATCAAACACAAAATCACAACTAAAACCCACATTTAAAATCTTTAATCTATTTTTAATATTAAATTTAACTTTTAAATATCCTTTTTAGAATTAGCATAATAAAGCTTTCCATCTCCACTATTTACAAAAGTTTTTAAATCTTCTTTTGTTCTTATTTTTAGCGCTGTGCCGTGTAGCTTACAAATATTATCAAGCGATGTAAAAATGGCAGAAAATTCCCCACCAAACTTAGCATTAGCATAATCGCTAAATGCCCAGTCTAGTGCCATCATTCGCTCAATGTAAGCCCCTTCTACTGCTAGTTCCAACCTTTCTCCCTCAGCAATCAAAGCTGGCAAATTATAAGTTACAAGCTCTGCTATTTCATCTGCTCTTTGCTTTGCCATATCCCTTGCAGCGATTGCTGCAAATATGCTATCAAGCGCCATATCGATAGCCTTACTACTAAGCACTATAGCAAAAGCAGATATCACGATAGTTAATACTCCAGATATAATGTTGGCAAAACCGGAAAATATCGGCTTTAGATATGGCTTTAATTTTATTGAGATAAAGGCAGATGCGCTAACCCATAAAGCAGAAATGAGTCCTTTTAAAATTACAGATAGCAGGTCTTTAAAACTTTTTGTTTTGCCTGTGATATAATCATAAATAGCGTTATATATTTGCTTAGCAGAGCTTCTTAGCTTTGACCAAATAGCACGCAATTCAGCGCTAATAGATTTTACTATCATATCTATAAGAGCATAAGAACTACCTTTGCTAAAAGCATGAGCTAGATTTTTAAAATTTTTTACTATTTCATCCAAGAGTCTTTTTGCCCTTACTTCAAGCGGCGTGGTTTTATCTCCATAGAACATATCTTTTATCTCCCATACAGCTCCACTAGCTATAATGCTAAGAGCCATCACAGCAGCCTCACTAAGTCCGGTCATAGCCACATGTGCTGCTCCCATTTTTATAGTATTCCATTTAGATATTTCTTCAGCATTTTTGGCATCATCTATTGTATGATTACTAGGCTGTAATTTATCTAGTAATTTTTTAGCGTTTTCTCTTTTTACTGGATCTTTTTCATTTTTTATTATGTTTTCTAAAAGATCTTTTGCTTTTGGATATTCATCTTTTGTAATTATTATTGCCAATCCATCTTCATTTAAATATTTATTATCTTTACCAAATAGTTTTGTCAAATCGCTATTATTTCTTATTTCCACTGCTTTTAACTGACCATTTATCGTTATTTCGCCATTTTCAAATACTTTTATATCAGTTATAGTATCGTTTGCGTTGGCTTGTATGCCATATTGCTGCAATATAGCTTCTTGCTCTTGTTTTGTATATGTTTCATTTATAAAATCAAGCTTAATCTTAGCATTCTTAGATTCTGATAATGCTTGTTGTGCTTCTTTTATCTTTTTATCATCAGCTCCAGATTTTATAAGCTCCTGTAACTTTTGTTCTCTAATAGACAAATCATCGATAGCTGTTTGTAGTTTTCCGCTTTGTGCTTGGGTGATCCAAGCTAATTTATCTGTGCGAAATGCCGCATTGCCTTTATTGTTTTCATCAAGATACATGCCATATGGACCACCATCGCTCTTTAAAGCGAATTCGATATTTTTATCGCCTGCTTCCAATGCTTCATGTTGAAACCCATATTGTTTATCATTATTGGCATGAATTTTATTAATAGCTCCGATTTCTCTTTGCGCATCCACAGCAGCGCCATATCCAGCATAAGTATTTAGGCTAAAAATATTAAGTCCAAATCTAGCTAGAATTTGATTGCCGATTTCTTCTATTATTTCATCACTAAGAGTTTTTGCCCTAGTCGCTTGTGTCATAATTTTCCTTTTTAAATAGATCCCCATCTTAAATCATTCAAGATGGGGATTTTAAATTTTTAATTAATTATTTTATTCGTATTTAGCCTTTATCTCTTTTAAAATTTCAGCATGTTTTTCTTGCAAAGATATAAGATCTTGGGTTAATTTATCATCATCTCTTAGTATAGGCTCATTGATGATAGTTATTACGCTCTCAGCTGTATTGACCAATATATGAAGTTTGTCTTGCTCATCATTGCTCCAATTTGCTAGATTGTTGCCTTTATCATCTGCTATTTTTTCAACTAAATCAAGTTGATCGCTAAGCTCTAAATCCATTTTGATAAGACTTCTGTGCTTCTCATAACCTTTATAATAAAGCTTTTTCAATAATGGATGTTGCGCATTTAAAGCTTCAGCTGCTTGCTTACAGTAAATTTTAAATCCTCTTGCATTTTCTTTTGCTGTTTCTGCCTTATAAGCAAAAATTGTAGCAGCAACAGCAATAACGGGAGCAGCAACAATTCCAGCTAGTACAGCAGTTCCACCAGCCATTCCAAGACCACCAGCACTTAAAGCGCCACCGCCAAACCACGCAAGAGTAGCATTAGTAGCAGCCACACCAGAAAGCGAACTAATAGCGGTTCCAGTACTAGCGGCACCCAATAATCCAGCACTACCAAAAGCACCAAATCCAGCCAAAGCACCAGCTCCACCAGCAGCAATAACACCACCTATCATAGAACTTAACTCAAAAACATTATCACTAATTTTAGAAAGCTCAATGTTTTTACCATTTATTTCGACAGTATAATCATCATTAGCAAGTTCTAGTCTAGTAATTAACGACGCAAAACGCTCCAATGTTCCATTAAGGATTCTTTGTTTTTCTTCGCCAAATTGCTTAAACATTAAATCTGTTTTGTCTTGAACAAGTTTAAAGGCATCAACAGCTTCAGAGTATATTTGTTGCCCCTCATTTCTTTTTTCGCTTGCTTCATTGCTATCTTTATAAGCATCATAACCTTTTTTGACTCCATATCCTAAAGCTGAAGCTACTAATCCGCCAGCTATAATAGGTATTAACGGTAATGGCACCTTATCTCCTTAAATTTATCTTTTTGAAATTTATCTTTAATTCCGAAATTCTCATCAACTCCCAAAGCCTTGATAACGATTGTAAGCCTTGACATTAATAGAATAAACCTTCTCTTTGCTCCAAATTTCTCAAACAAACCATACCTTCATCGATACGGCAATCAATGGTCTGTTCCTATATTTCGCTTTTATTGCTCTTAAGATCTAGCTCTTATGCGCCCATCACCAAGGCCAAGAGCTAAGCTAGGCAATATTCGAAATATTATTCCCCACAAACATGAAATTCACATCCATACAACCTAGAACCCCGTTTGCGTCGCATATTCTACACCCCCCCCCCCTCTAAATATCTACTTAAATTTATTAAAAAAGCCAAGCAATCTAGCTAACTATTTTGGATTTGCTTTTTGGCTTTTTATGATTGTTAAGTTATGGTGATTTAGGGCTTTTGGGTTAAAATTCAAGCCTTATATCGCCTTGACAATTGTCAAAAATTAGTATAAAATTAAGACTTTAAACTACAATTTTATTCGTTGTAACCGCTATTTATTCACATATTAAGAGGACTAAAGAGGACTAATGGAAAGCAAGGAAACCACCCAACAAACCAAAAAACAACACACACGCACACACACGCCAGTTGATGGCTACAAAATAGAAGAGTTAAGACTCCAAGACCTAGATAGCTTAGTAGCAATCGCCGAAGAAGTAGGCGTCCAAAACCCTAGAGAATTTCGCCGCCAAGAGCTAGTATTTGAAATTCTAAAAGCTCAAACCAAACAAGGCGGATTTATCTTATTTACTGGAATTTTAGAGATAGTTGAGGGCGGATATGGCTTTTTACGCTCTACTGATGCGAATTTGAGCGATTCTGCTAATGATACATATGTTAGCTTAAGCCAGATTAAAAAATTCGCCCTAAGAGTCGGTGATATCATAACAGGACAAGTAAGAGAGCCAAGAGAACAAGAGAAATATTACGCTCTTTTAAAGATAGAAGCGATAAATTATAAATCCATAGCCGAAGCTAAAGAGCGCCCACTATTTGATAACCTAACTCCGCTATTTCCAAATCAAAAAATTCAATTAGAATATGATCCAATGAAGCTTACAGGTCGTGTGCTTGATCTTTTCACCCCGATAGGCAAGGGGCAAAGGGGGCTTATAGTTGCCCCACCTAGAACAGGTAAAACTGAGCTTATGAAAGAGCTTGCTCACGGCATTACAAGAAATCACCCAGAAGTTGAGCTAATAGTGCTTTTAATAGATGAGAGGCCAGAAGAGGTTACAGATATGCAACGCAGTGTGCGTGGTGAGGTATTTAGCTCTACATTTGACTTACCAGCATCAAATCATGTAAGGGTGGCTGAATTGGTGATAGAAAAGGCCAAAAGACTAGTAGAGATGGGAAAAGATGTTGTGATATTGCTTGATAGCATTACTCGCCTTGCTAGAGCGTATAACACAGTAACTCCAAGTAGCGGTAAGGTTTTAAGCGGTGGCGTGGATGCCAATGCCCTTCATAAACCAAAGAGATTTTTTGGTGCAGCTAGAAATATAGAAAATGGCGGAAGTCTAACGATAGTAGCGACCGCTTTGATCGATACAGGTTCTAGAATGGATGATGTGATATTTGAAGAGTTTAAAGGGACGGGTAATAGCGAAATTATCTTAGATCGCACCATTTCAGATCGTAGAATTTATCCAGCTGTAAATATACTCAAATCCGGCACTAGAAAAGATGAATTACTACAAGGTAGTGATGATTTAGGCAAAATTTGGGCTATACGAAATATTATAGCTACTATGGATGATATAGAGGCTCTTAAATTCCTATACTCTAAAATGTTAAAAACCAAAAACAATAAAGAGCTTTTAAGCATAATGAACGAATAAGGACTAAATTTGAAAGCTTTAGCACTCAAATATCGCCCAAAGAGCTTTGATGAATTAATAGGCCAAGATGTGGTGGCAAATACGCTATCTCACGCCTTAGACTCTAATAGATTAGGTCATGCGTATCTATTTTCGGGGCTTAGAGGGAGTGGCAAAACTAGTAGCGCTAGGATTTTTGCTAAGGCTTTATTGTGTCAAAAGGGTATAAGCGCTCATCCGTGCGAAGTTTGCCCAAATTGTATAATGGCTAATGAAAATCGACATATGGATATCATAGAGATGGACGCAGCAAGTCATCGTAAAATTGATGATATCAGAGAGCTAATCGAGCAGACAAAATACTCACCAAGTAGTGCGAGATTTAAGATATTTATCATTGATGAGGTTCATATGCTAACCAAAGAGGCCTTTAATGCGCTTTTAAAGACGCTTGAAGAGCCACCTGATTATGTTAAATTTATTTTAGCGACTACTGATCCGCTGAAATTACCAGCTACTGTTTTATCACGGACTCAACATTTTAGATTTCACTCTATTGCTAAGGCTAGTGTGGTGAAGCATTTGGAGTTTATATTAAATAAAGAAGGGATTGAATTTGAGCCAAGAGCCTTAGAGGTATTAGCTAGAAGTGGTGGTGGTAGCCTTAGAGATACTCTTACTTTGCTTGATCAAGCTATTATCTATTCACACGAAAAGCTCACACATAAGATTGTTGTAGATATGCTAGGACTACTTGATCCAGCCAAGATCGATGAGATATTTGCTGTTGTGAATTCCAAGGATAAAAATGAGCTTTTAAAGCTTTTAAGTGAGTTACAAAGCTATGATTCTAGCGCTATCATCGATGAGTTAATAGAGAATTTAAAATACAAATTTATCCATCAAAATAGCGAATTTTCTTTATTGATTTTTGAGAGATTTTTTAGAATTCTAAGCGAAGCAAAGTCAATGCTAAATAACTCTGCTGATCCTGAATTTGTGCTATTTATAACACTATTTATGATGGTTGAAGCCTTTAATCTTACTAATATAAATGATGCTATTTCGGCTTTGAAATCCACGCCAAATTTAGCCCCAAATCCACCATCATCAAATAAGCTTATATCATCACCATCAGCTTTAAAGCCAAAACCAAAAGATGATTATCAAATTTTTGTAGATCATCTCTATGATAAGAGTTATGAATTAGGCGTGCTTTTTGATGAGTGTGTGAGCTTAAAAGGGTTAGAAAATGGCCTTTTAACTCTTGATTTTGCTATGGATGATGAGCAATTAGCCTTTGCTAGAAAGCACTATAATGATGTGATTTTACCAGCTGCGAAGTCTATCTATGGTGAGTCTATTAAGCTAAATGTCAATAAGCAAACCCCCATAAAGCCAACTCCACTAAGCCAAGCTCCAATGCCACCAATAACCCAGCAAAATAGCGAGCCAAAAACGCAAATTAATGAGCCAAAACCTATTAATGAGCCTAGTAGTGTGTTGAGTTTAAAGTCATCGCTTAGCCAAGAGGATATGAATTTAAAAGAGTTAAAACGGCTGTTTGGAGAGCCGCAGATTTTATCAAATAGTTAGGAAAATTATGGAAAATATAAGAAATTTCAGCATTATAGCCCATATAGATCATGGTAAAAGCACGCTAGCAGACCGCATTATAACAGAGTGTGGCGCTGTAGATGAGAGATCTATGAGCTCTCAAGTCATGGATACAATGGATATAGAAAAAGAGCGCGGAATCACCATAAAAGCGCAATCTGTAAGGCTTGGCTATACACTTGATGGCGAGCATTATATATTAAATTTGATTGATACCCCGGGGCATGTGGATTTTAGCTATGAAGTTAGTAGGAGTTTAGCAAGTTGTGAAGGGGCTTTGCTAGTAGTAGATGCCTCTCAAGGAGTCGAGGCCCAGACAATAGCAAATGTATATATCGCACTTGAAAATAATCTTGAGATAATTCCAGTAATAAACAAAATAGATCTCCCAGCAGCCGATCCTGATAGAGTCAAAAATGAGATAGAGCATGTTATTGGGCTTGATTGCTCTGAGGCTTTAGAGGTGAGTGCTAAAAGTGGAGTTGGGATAAAAGAGCTAATAGAGACAATAATTCGCAAGATTCCACCGCCAAAAGCGGATTTAAATTTACCACTTAAAGCGCTTATTTATGATAGTTGGTTTGATAACTATCTAGGTGCTTTGGCTCTTGTGAGATTATACGATGGTAGCCTTAAAAAGGGTGATGAAGTCTATGTAATGGGAACTGATAAAAGGCATATTGTATTAGATCTGATGTATCCAAATCCTGTTTTGCCTATCAAGACTAATGAGCTAAAAGCTGGTGAAGTAGGCATAGTGGTTTTGGGGCTAAAAGATGTAGCTAGTGTAAGTGTAGGCGATACCATAACCCTAGCCAAAAATAGGGCCGCAGAGCCAATAGGTGGATTTGAAAAGGCCAAGCCATTTGTCTTTGCTGGATTATATCCTATTGATACGGATAAATTCGAAGATTTAAGAGATGCTTTAGATAAATTAAAATTAAATGATAGCTCTATAAGTTATGAGCCTGAAACTTCAGCGGCTCTTGGTTTTGGATTTAGGGTTGGATTTTTGGGTTTATTACATATGGAAGTTGTCAAAGAGAGATTAGAGCGTGAGTTTAATCTAGATTTGATAGCTACCGCACCGACAGTTACCTATCAAGTAGTATGCACCGATGGAGCTACTATAAATATTCAAAACCCAAGCGAACTACCACCAGTAAATAAAATAGAGCATATAAAAGAGCCATATGTCAAGGCTACTATCATCACGCCAAGCGAGTTTTTAGGCAATATCATAACTCTTTTAAGCTCACGCCGTGCTATTCAAACTAAGATGGATTATATCACCACTTCAAGGGTGCTTTTAGAGTATGATATACCGATGAATGAGATAGTTATGGATTTTTATGATAAGCTCAAAAGCGCCACAAAAGGCTATGCGAGTTTTGATTATGAGCCAAGTGAATATAGGATTGGCAAGTTAGTTAAGCTAGATATCAAAGTAGCAGGCGAGACCGTAGATGCTCTATCTATCATAGTACCTGAAGAAAAGGCTATGAGTAAGGGTAGGGATTTTGTCAAAGCGATGAAAGAGATAGTCCCAAGACAGCTATTTGAAGTAGCGATCCAAGCCAGTATAGGAAGCAAAATTATCGCTAGAGAAACGGTCAAATCAATGGGCAAAAATGTAACTGCTAAATGCTATGGTGGCGATATAACACGCAAAAGAAAACTTCTAGAAAAGCAAAAAGAGGGTAAAAAGCGTATGAAAGCCATAGGCAAGGTTACCTTGCCTAGTGAGGCGTTTTTAAGCGTGCTTAAGATAGATTAAGGGGAGATGATGAAAAGGGGATTATGGATTGTACCAGTATTGATTATAGCTGGATGTAACTCTGATAGCTCTAAGGCGACAGATATATTAAATAGCGTTAAAGATGCTAATATCCAAGAGATTATCAAAGTAGCCTTACCAGAAGAGATCAAATCCAACCCAGCAATGGAGTATATACAAAACGCTATGGATAAAAATCAAAATGAGATAATAAAAAATATAGAGATATTAAGCCAAGATATCAGTGAAAATAACGCCTATATAACTATCAAAATCAGATCTGCTAATGCCCACATAGATGGAGATAAGATCAAACTCAAAAGGGATGATAACGGCGAGTGGATGATAATAAAATAGCATATTAATCTAAAATGGCATAAAATTTGCTAATAAGCCAAAAGGAGTTTAATGCCTTATATAAATATCAAAGTAACAAAAGAAAATGGAGAGCCTACAACGGAGCAAAAAGCGAAGTTGATAGAGGGCGTAACGGAGCTAGTAAGTCAAATTTTAGGTAGAAACAGATCTAGTACCATAGTGGTAATTGATGAGATAGATATGGAAAATTACGGCTTAGGTGCTAAAAGTATAAAATCTATAAGGGAGAGTAAATGAGATCAATTTTAGTTTTAATCTTAGCTATGATTTTAGGTGGTTGTGCTGCGCAAAATAACACGACTAAAACAGGTATTTCAAAGTCTTATGATACGCTGTTTCGTATAAATACCAAGTGCGAACCTTGCTCGCAGAAGGTCTATGAAACTACGATAGATGGTAGATTGTATAGGAGTGATATAGCGCTTAATTGTTGTGAAAATAGCCGAACTATTGACTCTTCAGCAGAGTTAAAAAAGGTCTATATCCATAAAGTAGTTGATCTAGCTGAATCGCAAAAATCTGTAAAGATAAATGGTAAAAATGTTAAATTCGATAAAAATTTCGCTTCGGTATTTTACACAGCTTTGGTAGCTGAATTGCAATCTCGTGGAATTTATGTAGAAAATAGCGATCAATCACCTTATACTTATAGAGTGGATTTCGAATTTAGTGATATTAGAAGCGTCTATAGTCCAGGGGCTAACTATTTGAATTCCAAATTAACAGGGACGCTAAATCTCAAAAATATAAATAAAAAAAGATCGATACTCATCACCACAACTCAAAGCGTGAGCGATTTGAATTTCACTCAACCATCAGATTTTGATCTATTTATGAATTTGCTCATCAAACAAGCTGCTAATAAAGTAGCCCAAGAGATATCAAATTTATAAAAGGCAAAGAGATATGAGAGCGACTATAATCGCTGTTTTTATGGTGATTTTGGTAGGTTGCGGTGGTTCTAGTTCAGTTTTGACACTTAAAGACTACATGCCTACTAAATATACCTATAGCCCAAAAAAAGTAACGATAAATAGCATAATCGACACAAGATCAAATAGAAATTTAGTCGCCACAATCACAGATTCTAAAGGCAATCTAAATCATAGTGTGATCTTGGATAAAAGCCTAAAAGATATCTTTGCTAACTCTTTAAATAAAGAGCTAGAAGCAAATGGCGTAATCAAAGGTAGTGATATTGTAGTGGATATAGAAATAGCACAATTTAGTGCTAATTTAAGTGGTTATAGTGGAGAGAATTTAAAAGGTCAAAGCAAAGTGATAATAAAAATTCAAAAAGGTGATACCACCACCACAAAGACCATTTCGCAACCACAGAGCAAATACACGCCACTTCCGATAGCAAGTGCGTTTGAGCCATTCATTAATGATATGCTAAATGATATGGTATTAGCTACTTCTAAGGCTATTTTGGCAAATTAATGCGATGTGTGAAATGTGCTAAAATATCGCTTAAATTGATATGTAAAGATTGCCAAAAGATACTTAGTGAGTATCAGCAAGGTTGTAGATTAGTAGATGGATTTAAGGTATATTATTTTTATAAATATAGTGATATAAAAGAGATTTTATCTACTAAGCATCATCTTTGTGGCTCATTTGCGATTTCGAATTTAGCTCGTTTGAGCCTAACCAAATTCGCTAGTGAGTTTAGCTTTGGGAGCAAGGTTTTAGTAATTCCGCTTGATGATAATACAAAAAGCGGATATTCTCATACTGCTATCCTAGCCAAGGCTTTATCAAATTCAGAATTATCACCGCTTTATAGGGCGTTGCGTGCTACAAATAGCGTGAAATATGCTGGAAAGTCTTTGGAGTTTCGTCGCAAAAATCCACGGCAATTCAAGCTTTTAAAGCAGATTAAATATCCTGTAATCTTAGTAGATGATATAATCACCACCGGCTCTAGTATGCTAGAGGCTCAAAAGCTCTTAAAAAGAGCCGGAGTCAGGGTGCTTTTTGGCCTAGTTTTAGCCGATGCTAGGGAGTAGGAATTTGGGTATTAAAATCCTAAATTTATCAAATCCCGCACCCAAAACTATATTTTTCTAACATTTGATTTAAGCTTGATATAACCACTCTTGCATCATCATCACTCATCATCTGATGGCACGGCAGACTAAGCTCAGCTCTATAAAAATCCTCGGCACCATCTAGTCTCATTTCGCCATATAAATTTTTATAAAAGCTAAATTGATAAGTTGGCTTATAATGCACTTGTACCCCAATGCCCATAGCGTGAAGTTCGTTATAGATATCCTCTTTTACGCACCATAAATTTGAGTTTAAAAGCACCGGATATAGATGCCTAGCACTTCTTATATTATCTGGGATATCTATCGTTTTTAGATATTTTGAGTTTTTAAAGGCATCATCATATATCTTAGCAATCTCATAACGCCTATTAATAAACTTATCAAGCTTTTTGATCTGACTTAGCCCCAAAGCACACGCCACATCGCTTAAGCGGTAATTATAGCCTAGAGTTACCATATTCATATTCCAAGCCTCTTTTTTTATCATACCATGTGAGCGTGTGAGTCTAGCGGATTTAGCGATATTTTCATCATTAGTTAGCAAAGCCCCACCCTCAAAAGTCGTAATAGGCTTAATCGCATGAAAGCTAAATATACTCACATCAGCCAAGCTCCCCACCATCACGCCATCACGGCTACTACCTAGGGCGTGACTAGCATCATCGATTATTTTAATTTGGCTATTTTGCGTTAAATTTTTGATCTCATCCATATCTGCTGGATACCCGCCAAAATCCACAGCGGTTATAACCTTGGTTTTTGTATTTATCAAAGATTTTATAGCTTTTGGATCTATATTTCCATTTGGTAAAATATCAGCAAATTTAATCCTAGCGCCACACATTATAGCCGCATTTGCGGTGGCTGCGAAAGTTATAGGGGTGGTGATAACTTCATCACCAGACCCCACGCCAAGTGCGATATATCCAGCGTGAAGTGCTGAAGTGGCCGAGTTCATCACCACAGCAAATTTCGCCCCAGTAAGCTCACACAAAGCACTCTCAAAATCAACCACACGATTTCCACAAGTTAGCATATCGCTTTTTAGCGCTTCTACCACGGCTTTTATATCATCATCTTCTATTTTTTGTCTGCTATAAACCATCATTTTATACCCTTATTGTAGTATTCTTGGTAGGGTTATGCCAGTTTGGGATTGATATTTGCCATTTTTGTCAGCGTAACTAGTTTCACAGATCTCATCCCCTTGTAAAAATAGCACCTGAGCTATTCCCTCATTTGCGTAAATTTTAGCCGGAAGTGGGGTAGTATTTGAAATTTCAATTGTGATATGTCCTTCAAATCCAGGCTCAAATGGCGTTACATTGACTATTATCCCGCACCTTGCGTATGTGCTTTTGCCAAGGCATATAGCTAGGGTATCTCTAGGCATTATAAAATACTCCACCGTCCTAGCTAAGGCAAATGAATTTGGTGGCACAATACAGATATCACCGATGAAATCCACTACATTTTTCTCATCAAAATTTTTTGGATCCACCACCGTCCCGCCGACATTTGTAAAGATCTTAAATTCATTTCCAACCCTAATATCATATCCATAACTAGAAAGCCCATAGCTGACAACGCCACGACCGATATTCTCTTCACAAAATGGAGTTATCATCTTGTGTTCTAAGCTCATTTGGCGTATCCATTTATCGCTTTTTAAACCCATAAATTTCCCCTTAAAATTAAATTGTAAGATTATAGCAATTTCTACTTTAAACTAAAGTTTAGCTTATTGTTTATATATTTTTGCTAAAATTATGAGATTTTACCCAAATTTAAGGAGAATTTATGACAAGAGACGAAATTAAAGAGCTTATTAGTTTTTTTGATGAGACAAACATTAATAAAATTAAGATAAAAGATGGTGATTTCGTAATCGAGCTAGAAAAACACGAGCCATGCGAGCAAGTAGCCCCAGCCCCAGCTTGCCCTCCGATCCCAGCCCCAGCCCCAATCAATGTAGTAGTAAATGAAAAAACAGTAACTACTTCAACAGCAACTGATACATTAAACGCACCGATGGTAGGGACATTTTATATAGCTCCAAGTCCAGGCGCTCCAAGCTTTGTTAAGGTAGGTCAAACAGTGAAAAAAGGCGATACTATAGGTATTATAGAAGCGATGAAAATTATGAATGAGATTGAAGCTGAGTTTGATTGTAGAATTACAAAAGCCCTAATCGCAGATGGTCAGCCGGTGGAATTTGGTATGGCGTTATTTGAGGTTGAAAAACTATGAGAGAGATCAAAAGAATCCTAATAGCAAATCGTGGTGAAATAGCCCTTAGAGCACTTAGAACTATCCAAGAGATGGGCAAAGAAGCAGTTGTAGTGCATTCTACAGCTGATAAAGATGCTCTTTATGTTAAATACGCTGATGCTAGTATCTGTATAGGTGGTGCTAGAAGTAGCGAGAGCTATCTACATATCCCAGCTATTATCACAGCTTGCGAGATTAGCGAAGCTGATGCGATATTTCCAGGTTATGGATTTTTGAGTGAAAATCAAAATTTCGTAGAAATTTGCGAAAAACACAATATCAAATTTATAGGCCCAAGTGTAGAGGCTATGGCTTTAATGAGTGATAAAAGCAAAGCCAAACAGATGATGATGAGAGCGGGAATTCCAGTTGTCCCAGGTAGTGATGGCGCTATCAAAGATATAGAAGCAGCTAAGAAATTAGCCACTCAAATAGGCTATCCAGTGATTATAAAAGCAGCCGCAGGTGGCGGTGGCCGTGGTATGAGAGTGGTAGAGAAAGAAGAGGATTTAGAAAAGAGCTTTTGGTCAGCTGAAAGCGAGGCTATGAGTGCCTTTGGTGATGGAACAATGTATATGGAAAAATATATCTCAAATCCACGCCACATAGAGGTTCAAGTCCTAGGCGATGAGTATGGCAATGTAATCCATGTAGGTGAAAGAGACTGCTCAATGCAACGCCGCCACCAAAAATTAATAGAAGAGAGCCCAGCAGTAATTTTGGATGATAAAACTAGGGCCGAACTCCACCAAACAGCCGTAAATGCTGCTAAAGCTATAGGATATACGGGTGCTGGGACTTTTGAGTTTTTATACGATCAAAGAGATAATAAATTTTATTTTATTGAGATGAATACAAGACTCCAAGTCGAGCATTGTGTGAGCGAAATGTGTAGCGGGCTAGATCTTATAGAGTGGATGATACGAATCTCACAAGGCGAGAGATTGCCAGAGCAAAAAGATATCAAATTAAGCGGCCACTCAATCGAGTGTAGAATCACAGCCGAAGACCCAAAAAGCTTCACCCCAAATCCAGGTAAAATCACAAAATATGTCGCCCCAGGCGGTAGAAATGTCAGAATGGATAGCCATGTTTATGAGGGTTATAGCGTTCCGCCGTATTATGATAGCATGATAGGCAAATTAATCGTCCATGATATAGATAGAAATAGAGCTATTGCCAAGATGAAAGTCGCACTTGATGAGCTAATCATACAAGGGATCAAAACAACTAAAGATTTTCATATAAATATGATGAATAATGATGATTTTATCAATAATTTATATGATACAAACTACCTATCAAAGCATTAAATCTACTTAAATCAAATTTGGTTAAGATAGCCAAATTTGATTACTTAATCATATTTTTATTATTCTAAATTTATTTTTTGATAAATTTAAATTACCAAATTCACATAATATTTCATAAATTAAAAATATTAGCAAAAATTTAAAACTTTAAAAATAAGATTTAAATTTCTATTATTCTAAAAATGATTTTTATTAAAATCTCAAAATAGATTTAAAAATAAATTTCTCCACTATACAAATCTATAAAAACCAATAAAATTCCAAATTCTCTAAAATTTAATTACATTCTCATTACAAATTCATTTTAATCCATTTTTCTTTAATTTTTTACCATTATATTACTTACAACTAACCATTAAAATATAATTAATTTAAGTAATATTTAAGCCAAAAAGGTAAATTTATATAAAAATTTTTAAATTTTTTAAAAAATTTAGTGAATTCCCCCCCCCCCCATATTAATATTTTAATCTTTCGTGCGATATAATGAAATATGCTTAAGCAAAGGATTAAGCTTAAATCTTTTAAAAAGGATCAAATATGAGTTTTAGAATCAACACTAACATAGCAGCGATGAATGCTCATGCTAACTCACAAATCACAGATAGAGAGCTTACTAGCTCACTTGGTCGCCTTAGTTCAGGCCTTAGAATTCAAACAGCAGCTGATGATGCTTCTGGCTTAGTTATTGCTGACTCATTAAAAAGCCAAGCTAACTCATTAGGTCAAGCTATATCTAATGGTAATGACGCAATAGGTATAGTCCAAACAGCTGATAAAGCTATGGATGAACAGATTAAAATACTAGATACTATTAAAACCAAAGCTATCCAAGCAGCTCAAGATGGTCAAAATAGTGATTCTAGAAGAGCCCTTCAAAATGATATTAGCAGACTTCTTGAAGAGCTAGATATGATAGCTACTACTACAAGCTTTAATGGACAACAACTACTAAATGGTAACTTTAGTAATAAAAACTTCCAAATAGGTGCTTATAGCAATGAAACTGCTAAGGTAAGTATAGGGGCTACAAATTCAAATACTATAGGGCATACGAGGTTTGAGACTACTTTGAATACTTATGTATCTGTGGTGTCGCTAATCTCAACTGGCGATACTTTGACAATAAAACTCAGTGGTGTTGATGGTTATCCTAATGGCTATGAATTTCAAGCTATAGATGCGGATACTCTAAAATCAGAAGGTTACAAAGCTGTAGCTGAAATGATGAATGGTGTAAGTGATAAAACTGGTGTAAAAGTAAATGTAAATAATACTCAAGTTATGTCCGCGGCAATAGCTGGTGGTACAATTAATGATTTAAAAATCAATGGTGTTACAATCGGAAATGTAACATTTAAAGCAAATGATAGCGATAATACCTTAATCGCAGCGATCAATGCTAAAAAGGATGAAACAGGCGTAGAAGCTAGTTTAGATAACGGAAGACTAGTCTTAGCAGCTAAAGATGGTAGAGCTATAACAGTAGATACAAATTCCGCTGGTGGATTAAGTAATGCAGGTGGTAAAGAAACCGCATTTAGTACAGGTGGCGTAATTTATTTAGGTCAATTAACTTTTGTCCGCCAAGATGCTAGGGATATTAAAATAGGCTTAAATGGTATGTCGACTGTTGCTTCTACAGTATTTAGTTCAAACGCAGCAATAAGCAAGGCTTCTGTAGCTTCAAATGCCTACAATCAAGCTAGTGTAAATTTAAAATATATGAATGCTGGAACAATTAGTGCCACGATAGCTAAAGCAATGGGATTTTTCAATGGCGGAGCTTCTGATGCAGGTCAGCAAGTAGATCAAGCCGGTGGGGTAAATACCTATGGTGGTGCTCAAGCTATGGTGGATGTAGCAGAATCAGCTAGAAAAACTTTGGATAAACTAAGAGCAGATCTAGGCTCAGTCCAAAACCAATTAGTAGCAACTATCAATAACATCACAGTTACCCAAGTCAATGTCAAATCAGCTGAAAGTCAGATAAGGGATGTGGATTTTGCTAGTGAGAGTGCGAATTTCTCTAAATTCAATATCCTAGCTCAAAGTGGTAGCTACGCCATGAGCCAAGCCAACGCCGTCCAACAAAATATTTTAAGATTGTTACAATAATTTAAATTTTTTACTTCGCAAGGTTACCCCTATAAAATCCGTGGCGAAGCCACCCATTGAAAGGCTTTTACAGGGGGTTAGGGGTTGTTAAGGGGGAAGGGGTAGCGGCTGCCAAAAAAGCACTCCCCCTTCCCACTTAAATTAAATTATCTTTTACTTCGCAGACTAGCAAAGCTAGTCTTTGCGACCAAAGACAAGTCTTTCACAGAGACCACCCTTTGGGGTTGCATTAGCTGGTTTTGGAAACGCACTAAAGCCCCACTTGCAGGGTACCTCACTTTAGACTTCAAATTTTTACTAAAATTTTTAATTTTAGAAAATTTGAATTTTAAATTTATATTTCTTTTTTATGGATTTAAATTTTTTGAAATATGAGAGAAATTTAAATTTCTATTATTCTAAAAATGATTTTTCTTAAAGCTCTTTTAAGTTTTAATAAAAATCATTTTACAAGTAATGTAAGTTTAACTACCATCACAAACCAACACCCCCCCCCAAAAAAAACACAAAAAATAATCATCACACATTCCACTACTCTTTTTCAGTACTCTATCTCTTTTTTAAATCGCAATCTCCCCAAATCAACCAAAAATCCCTCACAACCTCAAAAATTTAATTATATTACAATTATAAATTCTTTTTAATCCTTTTTTTCTTTAATTTTTCATACGCCACCTACAGCTCAATTATAAAATCTAATATATTTAAGCTAAAATTAAAATTTATAAAATTACTTAGTAGATACACATATCTTTTTTAAATCAATAATAAAATAACTCTATGATAAATAAAAAAGTTATTTGATTGCTAATATTAAAATTTAAATAACTTAGATAAGCGAGGCAAATAAAGAAATTTTAATAAAAAGATAAATAATAACACAAATAAAAGTAATTACAATATATTAATTTAAAAAAATAAACATAAAAAAACTATTTAATAACATACCAATTTCATATATCTATACCTAAATCACTAATAAAAATAGAGCTATTATAAAGTTTCATAATGGTATATTAAACACCCTATCATATCATATCATATCATATCATATCATATCATAACATTAATTATTTATAACCAAATCTCCTATTAAGAGTATAAAGTTAAAAATTCAAAAGCCTGGGGCAGATAATAAAGATAATAAAGATAATAAAGATAATAAAGATATATTCAAAAGCATACAAACATTAAATCTGGGAATATAAATAAATATAAATAAATATAAATAAATATAAATAAATATAAATAAATATAAATAAATATAAATAAATATAAAAAATCTTTTAAAACTACAGTAATCATAAATAGTTTAACAATTTAAAAAGATTAATCTATAAATAATTCCATAAAAGAGGATTAAGAGATAAAAAGAAAGAATATTAAAAAGATTTTAACAAAGCTCGCAGCAACCTACTTTTCCAGCATCCCAGTAAGGGAGAGTATCATCGGCCATGAAAAGCTTAGCTTCTTGGTTCGAGATGGAGCAAGGCGTTTCCTAATCATGTATAGCCACGAGCAGTGTTAAATAAAATATCATATCAGAAAAGATGATATCTTATTTAACACTGCTTAGAGTATTAAAGCTAAAAATCACTAAGTTTAATATCTAAAAATATTCTAAAAACCTAAAAGGATTATATTTTATCCTTAACAAGGAAGTGATGCTTATAAGATAAGCAAACGAGCTATTAGTACTGGTCAGCTAAAGGACTCTCATCCATTACACACCCAGCCTATCAAACTAGTAGTCTACTAGAGCTCTTAAAAGAAGATTCATCTTGGAGTTGGCTTCGAGCTTAGATGCTTTCAGCTCTTATCACATCCCAGCTTAGCTACTCAGCGATGCTCTTGGCAGAACAACTGATACACCAGTGGCTGGTTCAACCCGGTCCTCTCGTACTAGGGTCAACTCTCCTCAATCTTCTTACGCCCACGGCAGATAGGGACCGAACTGTCTCACGACGTTCTGAACCCAGCTCGCGTACCGCTTTAAATGGCGAACAGCCATACCCTTGGGACCTGCTCCAGCCCCAGGATGCGATGAGCCGACATCGAGGTGCCAAACCTCCCCGTCGATGTGAGCTCTTGGGGGAGATCAGCCTGTTATCCCCGGGGTACCTTTTATCCTTTGAGCGATGGCCCTTCCACACAGAACCACCGGATCACTAAGACCGACTTTCGTCTCTGCTTGACATGTACGTCTCGCAGTTAAGCTGGCTTATGCCTTTATACTCTACGAACGATTTCCAACCGTTCTGAGCCAACCTTTGTAAGCCTCCGTTACACTTTGGGAGGCGACCGCCCCAGTCAAACTACCCACCAGACATTGTCCTACCTAAGGATAACTTAGGCTAGTTAGCTACCCAAATAAAGAAGAGTGGTATCTCAACAATGGCTCACCATAAACCAGAGTCTATGGATCAAAGCCTCCCACCTATCCTGCGCATCTTTATCCAAATAGCAGTGTCAAGCTGTAGTAAAGGTCCACGGGGTCTCTCCGTCTTGCCGCGGGTAGGAGGAATTTTCACCTCCACTACAATTTCACTGGATCCCTCTTTGAGACAGCTCCCATCTCGTTACGCCATTCATGCAGGTCGGTATTTAACCGACAAGGAATTTCGCTACCTTAGGACCGTTATAGTTACGGCCGCCGTTTACTCGGGCTTCGATCAAGAGCTTCGCTAATGCTAACCCCATCAATTAACCTTCGAGCACCGGGCAGGCGTCACACCCTATACATCCTCTTACGAGTTAGCAGAGTGCTGTGTTTATGGTAAACAGTCGGGAGGGACTCTTTGTTGTAACCTTCAATGCTTTAGGAGTAAATCTTAATACAAAGTTAGGCACACCTTATACCGAAGATACGGTGCTATTTTGCAGAGTTCCTTAAAGAGAGTTCTTCCACGCGCCTTAGAATACTCATCCCACCCACCTGTGTCGGTTTACGGTACGGGCAATTATTACTAAACTTAGAAACTTTTCTTGGCTCGATAGTATCATGGATTCTCCATCTACTCCGAAGAGCGTCAAGAGCCTTTGAGGTCTCGGATAGAGAGTTACGGATTTGCCTATAACTCAACCTACGCCCTTAGACTAGCACTTCCATCCGCTAGCTCCATTAACTTTAAGCGTCCTTCCATCGCACATAATAATTGGTATTGGAATATTAACCAATTTTCCATCGCATACCCCTTTCGGACTTTGCTTAGGACCCGACTAACCCTACGATGACGAGCATCGCGTAGGAAACCTTGGGTTTACGGCGAAGGGGATTCTCACCCCTTTTATCGCTACTCATGCCTGCATGCTCACTTCTATCCGCTCCAGCACTCCTTACCGGTATACCTTCAACGCTGAATAGAACGCTCTCCTACCACTTGCACTTAATTCTAACTACTTCTAATTATTTTAGCTAAACTATTTTCTCATAATTTAATTTATATGAGTACAATTAAATTATGAGAAATATAACTTAAAAGCTCATAGCCAAATTTATAATCAGAATTAAGTGCAAGTCTAAAGCTTCGGTACTCATTTTAGCCCCGTTATATTTTCCGCGCAGAATCACTAGACCAGTGAGCTATTACGCTTTCTTTAAAGGATGGCTGCTTCTAAGCCAACCTCCTGGTTGTTTCAGTAACTCCACATCGTTTTCCACTTAAATGAGATTTAGGGACCTTAGCTGTTAGTCTGGGTTGTTCCCCTCTCGACGACGGATTTTATCACTCGCCGCCTGACTGCTGTGATTACACTTTGCGCATTCGGAGTTTGATAGGGTTTGGTACATTGGTGTATGCCCTAGCCCATTCAGTGCTCTACCTCACAAAGTTACTACACAACGCTATACCTAAATATATTTCGGAGAGAACCAGCTATCACGATGTTTGATTGGCCTTTCACCCCTATCCACAAGTCATCAGGAGCCTTTTCAACGGCCGTCTGTTCGGTCCTCCACTGGCTCTTACACCAGTTTCAACCTGCTCATGGATAGATCACATCGTTTCGGGTCTGCAGCATCTGACTATACGCCCTATTAAGACTCGCTTTCGCTACGGCTCCGGGTTTCCTTAACCTCGCCAGACACCACAACTCGCAGGCTCATTATGCAAAAGGCAGTCCATCACCCTGATAAATCATAGGGCTCTGAATGATTGTAAGCAAATGGTTTCAGGTTCTATTTCACTCTGATCACCTCAGTTCTTTTCACCTTTCCCTCACGGTACTTGTGCACTATCGGTCTAGTAGTAGTATTTAGGGTTGGATAGTGGTCTACCCAGCTTCAGACAGGATTACACGTGTCCCGCCCTACTCAGGATACTGCTAAGTATAAACGCACTTTCATATACGGGAGTATCACCCTCTATGCTTAAGCTTTCCAACTTATTCTATTAGATTGTTTAAGTCTATATTGCAGTCCTACAACCCCACTAGCAAGCTAGTGGTTTGCCCTCTTACGCTTTCGCTCGCCGCTACTAGCGTAATCTCGTTTGATTTCTTTTCCTGTTGGTACTAAGATGTTTCAATTCCCAACGTTCGCTCCGCATTGCGGTAGTATATATCACTATATACTGGGTTGCCCCATTCAGAAATTCCCGGATCAAAGCCCCTTGACGGCTCCCCGAGACTTATCGCAGCCTGGCACGTCTTTCATCGCCTCTACTAGCCAAGGCATCCACCATTTGCTCTTAGTAGCTTACCTTTTTTAATTAGATTATTGATATTCTAATTCGCATCACTTCCTTGTTAAAGATAAAAATAGATAGCTAATCTTAAAATATAAAAAGATTTTTACTAGATTTTACTAGATTTTACTAGATTTTTTACTACTCTTTTCTTTTATTAAAGATATGGCTATTAGATTTATAATATTTGAATTTAAATTTAATAAGACGGAAAGTATTAACTACTATTAAGTAAGTTTTAAAGCTTAATAGCTTGTGAAGTTAATATTTATAAACTATATCTTTTATATTATTGGGATAACAGTGTTTGATATAGAATATTTGAAATTAAACTAAATTCAAAGCTCTAACAAGTCCTGTAAAATTGTTTTAAATATTAAAACTTGATTGTGACTTTTAACAATGGTAATTTAAGTAACTTTAGACTAAAGTCTAATCAGAAAGTTTAAAATAAACTCTCTGATTAGACTTTGATTAATAAATTTATATTATTGCTATCTTTTAAATTTAAACTATGGTGGAGAATAGCGGGATCGAACCGCTGACCTCCTGCGTGCAAAGCAGGCGCTCTCCCAGCTGAGCTAATTCCCCTTGTCAATCTCTCAAACCTAAACAAGTGTGATTGAGATATATTGAAGTGATAATTGTGAGATTATCACTTTGTACTCTAGAAAGGAGGTGATCCAACCGCAGGTTCTCCTACGGTTACCTTGTTACGACTTCACCCCAGTCGCTGATTCCACTGTGGGCGGTAGCTAGTTTAGCATTCCGACTTCGAGTGAAATCAACTCCCATGGTGTGACGGGCGGTGAGTACAAGACCCGGGAACGTATTCACCGTAGCATGGCTGATCTACGATTACTAGCGATTCCGGCTTCATGCTCTCGAGTTGCAGAGAACAATCCGAACTGGGACATATTTTATAGATTTGCTCCATCTCACGATATTGCGTCTCATTGTATATGCCATTGTAGCACGTGTGTCGCCCTGGGCATAAGGGCCATGATGACTTGACGTCGTCCACACCTTCCTCCTCCTTACGAAGGCAGTATATTTAGAGTGCTCAGCCAAACTGTTAGCAACTAAATACGTGGGTTGCGCTCGTTGCCGGACTTAACCGAACATCTCACGACACGAGCTGACGACAGCCGTGCAGCACCTGTCACTAAGTTCTAGCAAGCTAGCACCCTCTTATCTCTAAGAGGTTCTTAGGATATCAAGCCCAGGTAAGGTTCTTCGCGTATCATCGAATTAAACCACATGCTCCACCGCTTGTGCGGGTCCCCGTCTATTCCTTTGAGTTTTAATCTTGCGACCGTACTCCCCAGGCGGTATACTTAATCCGTTAGGTGCATTACTGCCATGACTAGCACAGCAACAACTAGTATACATCGTTTAGGGCGTGGACTACCAGGGTATCTAATCCTGTTTGCTCCCCACGCTTTCACGCATTAGCGTCAGTTGAGTTCTAGCAGATCGCCTTCGCAATGGGTATTCCTGGTGATCTCTACGGATTTTACCCCTACACCACCAATTCCATCTGCCTCTCCCTCACTCTAGATTATCAGTTTCTCAAGCAGTTTAATGGTTGAGCCATTAGATTTCACAAAAGACTTGATAATCCGCCTACGCGTCCTTTACGCCCAGTGATTCCGAGTAACGCTTGCACCCTCCGTATTACCGCGGCTGCTGGCACGGAGTTAGCCGGTGCTTATTCCTTAGGTACCGTCAAATTTCTTCCCTAAGAAAAGGAGTTTACGCTCCGAAAAGTGTCATCCTCCACGCGGCGTTGCTGCTTCAGGGTTTCCCCCATTGAGCAATATTCCCTACTGCTGCCTCCCGTAGGAGTCTGGACCGTGTCTCAGTTCCAGTGTGACTGATCATCCTCTCAGACCAGTTATGCGTCATAGCCTTGGTGAGCCATTACCTCACCAACTAGCTGATACAATATAGTCTCATCCTATGCCGAAAAAACTTTCCCAACTTAACTTGTGTTAAGAAGGAGTATGGAGTATTAGCAGTCATTTCTAACTGTTGTCCTCCAGCATAGGGCAGATTAACTATACATTACTCACCCGTGCGCCACTAACTCATAAGAGCAAGCTCTTACTTGTCCGTTCGACTTGCATGTATTAGGCACGCCGCCAGCGTTCACTCTGAGCCAGGATCAAACTCTCCATAAAAAAATACTTTACAAAATAGTAAAGCAAGATCTTTATTATGAAGTTTTAATCTAAAAACTTAATTGTTTGTAACTATTAAATTAGCAATTAATAATTTAAATAATTAAAATTGCTTGGCTCAATCGATCACTTGTTTAGATTTCAAAGATTGACTATAAAAGATAGTTTAACATTATAAAATTAAAAAACAAAACAGACGATTAAGATATGATTTATCCAACCTTTGAAGTGTGGTAAGATGGTTTCTTAATTCGTGAGCTGGAATTATATAAGAGTTATACTTAATGTATGCTTAAATAATGGGTGGTATTTTAAAAAAGTTGATTTTTTTCTATTTATTTATTAAAATAAGCAAAAAATTGAGGTGATTATGGTTAAATTTACTTTATCGTCAAATGATTTTTTGGATGATTATGTGCTAAATTGTGAATTTTGTAGTATTTGTAAAATATCAAATGGGGCTTATAAATTTTGGAAAGATGCGATTTCGGCCTCGTATCAAAACTCTCGCACCGTGTTTTTACATAAAAAAACCATCCCGCAAAAATATAGATACGCTATAAAATCGTGTTCAAATTTAGATGGATTTGTATTAGCAAGTGCGTTTTGTTCGTTTAGTGGCATGGCAAGTTCGCATTTGGTGGCGTCAAATGGCTCGAATTTACATAGTTTGCTTGAGATTAAGATGGTGGATAAATTCAAATTTGTCAATCTTAAAAAGCTCTATGATGACCTTGGACTTGCCTATTCGGCGCATATTTATATAGAAAAGTGTAAATATTTTTCGCCAACACCATTTGAAAAGCGTATCAAGATCACTGATACGCTTTGCTTGGGGTATTATTAGCGTTTGAATTTGTGTTCGTTTTTGATTTTTATAGCTTCAAATATGAATTTAATATATCCACCTTTATACCATTGTTTATGTGCTTTTATAAGGGCATTTCCTAGTTTGTAGCTTAAATGATTTTTGATATTTTGGGCTTTTTGGTTAGTTAGTTTTAAATTTTTAATCTCTATATCTTTTTTATTTATCTCTTCTTTAAGTGAGTTTATCTGCTCTTGTGGGGTTGGTTGTGGTGTGGTTGGCTTTGGTGGCGCGGGTTCTATCTCTTCAAATTTTAAAAGTTTAAATTTGCTTTCGTATTTTGGCAAAGGGATATCATAAGGCATATCTTTGAAGTAAGCAAATCGATTTTTGTTTTTATTCATATAGATTGCATCATATACAAATTCCAACTTCTCTTGCGCTGTGTTTAGGGAATCTAGCTTGGCTTCAATCGCTTTTGGTGATAGGAATTCGTTTTGGTTGTAGGTGTATTTGAAGTCATTAATAGCAACATTAGAATATTGCTCAGTATGTTTTTTATTCCATGCCTTATTGCCAATAGAGTTACGTAACCAAAATGTATCTTGCTTAATTTCTTTATTGATTACACCAGCATTGACAGCATTAGAGTAGCACATCTTAGACACTACGCTTTTAGCACCAATAACCGACCCTGTGGCAATGAAAGCATCTTTTAAAATACCAACATCGCGTCCACACCACACATGATCTCCAATATAAATACTTTTAGAAAAATTAATTCTGTTATTAGTATTGCAATCCATTAATGGATGATAATCAGTTGTTGATAACCATATCCCCCATGAAAACATACAATCTCTACCAAAAAATATATTCTTAGCTTCAAACGCTTCGATTGAAGTGCCGTTAAAAGTAGAGTTATCATCTATAAAACATAAAGAATTGTTATGTATTTTTATTACTCCAGCAAATATAACATTATTTCCAATAAATACAAATCCATCATCGCTATCAAATATAATATTCACATTCCTGCTTCCGCCAGCAAAGAATACAATATTATTTTTGCCTTTAAAATCTAATTTCAAATTTACTTGTTTAGATAAATCTCCATAAATCACATTTCCATTTTCTCTTATATGTTTTTGCATAATCTCTCCCGCGAAACTTTGGCGGTAGGTTATCAAAAAAAAAAAAAAAAAAAAAAATGAAATTATAAAAATAGATTAGTTTATTTATTTAAGATTAAATTAATAAAAATAGGCTTATCACTCTTGTTTAATTAAAAATTATTATTGATAGAATTAAATTTAGTTAATATGTGTATTTAAGAATATGCTACGCCAAAAAAGGCGTAGCATATTAGTCTAATTCCTCTTCATCATCATTTTTGGAATTTAACAGAGTTACCTTGATTGAGCCGATGCTGGTGCCATCCATACTGATAACTTCATATAGGCAATTTGCATCTTCTATGGTATCTCCGACAACTGGCAATCTTTCAAATAGATTAAAAACATATCCGCCAATCGTAAGCTGTTCGGTCTCTTCATCAAAGCGAATTCCCATAATTTCTTCAACAGATTCAATCTCAAATCTACCATTAAATTCATATGTATCATCGGCGATTTTTTTATAGTTTTGGTCTTTATCATCGTGTTCGTCGTTGATATCGCCTACGATCTCTTCTATGATATCTTCCATCGTTAGAAGTCCCGCTGTGCCGCCATATTCATCGACTACGAGCGCTGCTGAAATTCTATCTTTATTCATCATTACAAGGATTTTAGAAATAGAGCTATTTTCTGGTACTATGATGAATTTTCTCACAATTTTATCTAAATTTTCTATTTTCCCCTCTAGATCATTTTGTAAAATATCTCTTATATGAATCATCCCCAAAACACTATCTTTGCTACCATCAATGTATGGAAATCTAGTATATTTGCTTTTTATTATGATATTCATATTTTCTTCAAAGCTTAATTTTTTATTTAGACAAACTACATCTTTGCGTGGTGTCATGATCTCTTTGGCCACTGTATCACTGAAATCTATAGCATTTTTGATGATTTCGCTCTCCATGCTGTCTAATACGCCGCCTTTTAAGCTCTCGCCGACTATGATTTTAATCTCTTCTTCTGAGTGTGCTAACTCGCTCTCTCTAGCAGGTCTAATACCAATAAGCTTTAAAAACATAGCCGCTACAAAATCAAATGTGCGTATAACAGGAAAAAATATAAGCCAAAAAAAGTATAATGGTCTAGCGACCAAAAGCACGGCTTGTTCGGCTTTGGCGATTGCTACTGATTTTGGCACTAGTTCACCTAAGACAACATGTAAAAGAGTGATGAAACTAAAAGCAATAACAAAAGATACCGTGTGTAAAGTAGTGGTATTATCAATATCAAATATAATTTTTAATG